>CAMLNK010000179.1 GCA_946481035.1 uncultured Dyadobacter sp.
CTTTCCGCGAGCGTAACATGGACATCCTCATCGGTGCCAACAAGTCGTTCGGCGACTTCGGGATCGATATCACAGTGGGCGGCAACCAGATGTTACAGGTCAACGACAACGTATCCACCGCAGTGACCAACTTTTACGTGCGCGACCTGTACACGATCGCCAATGGCCAGGTCAAGAACCCGAATTACAGTTACAGCAAAAAGAAGGTTAACTCGATTTACGGATCAGCCGAATTTTCCTATAAAAACTTCCTGTTCGTAAATGTAACCGGCCGCAACGACTGGTTCTCGACACTTAACCCGCAGTCCAACAGCTACTTGTACCCGTCTGTGAGCGGGAGCTTCGTGTTCAGCCAGGCATTCAACACTGCGCCTGAATGGCTTACTTACGGCAAGCTCCGTGCTGCTTATGCCGAGGTGGGAGGCGATACGGATCCGTATTCGAACAACCTGTACTATGCTATCAATGCCAACCCGTTCAACGGTACCGCATTAGGCAACCTGCCATCAACGGTGAGCCCGAATGCGAACCTCCGCCCGCTCAAAGTGAAAGAAACGGAAGTAGGTCTGGAATTGAAGACATTCGACAGCCGCTTGAACCTCGATATGTCCCTGTACCGTAAAAACACCGTCGATGAGATCCTGAATGTCAGCATTTCGAATACTTCGGGTTTCAGCCAGACCAAGGTGAATGTGGGAAAACTGCGTAACCAGGGCGTCGAGTTTCTGTTGACCGTCGTTCCTGTCCGCAATGACAATTTCACGTGGGAAACCAGCTTCAACGGCAGCTACAACATCAGCAAGGTGATCGAGCTCGCCGAAAAGCAAGACCGTTTCGACGTCGGAACCGGTGAATTCTTCGGGATCGTATCACACGAAAAGGGCAAACCGCTGGCATCGCTGCGCGGATTTGACTACAAGCGCGACGATCAAGGCCGCATTATTACTTCGGGCGGTTTGCCGCAGCAGGGCAACCTCACCACCTTCGGCAGCGCGATCCCGAAATGGGTGGGTGCTTGGGTGAACACCATTAATGTAAAAGGCGTCCGCATCGGTACTCAAATCGATTTCAAGGCGGGTAACAAGATCCTCTCGAACTCGAACCTGAACTTCCTGCGTGAAGGGCTTTCGAAACCATCGCTCGTAGGCCGTGAAGGCGGCGTATTGCTCGAAGGCGTAACCGCTACCGGCGAGCCGAATACACAACGCGTGGAAGCAGAGCAGTTCTACACCGCTTACCGCAGTACCAACCTTGCTTCGCCTTTCGTGTACAACGGCGCATTCGTGCGTTGGAGAACGCTTTCGGTAGGTTACGACCTTTCGCGTTTCGTGCGTGACAAGACCTTCATCAAAGGCCTGACACTCTCTGCGATGTGCAACAACGTGCTGATGATCAAGAAGTATATAGATAACCTCGATCCCGAAGCACAGGTTTCGGCTTCCGATAACCTGCAAGGCATCGAAACGCATACGCTTCCGACGACGCGGAGTTATGGGGTGAATTTGAACATTAAGTTGTGATGAAGGAGAGGGAGGAATGGAGTAAAGGAGGAAAGGAGGAAAGGAGGAAGGAAAAAAGGGATACTCACTCATTCACTCATTCACTCATTCACAATTCGGTCATTCAGTCATTCAATCATTCAGTCATTAAAATTATGAAACGATTATTCATATATGCCGGAGCCCTCGCAATGCTCATTGGTGCTAATTCCTGCGACAAAGGGTTTGAGGATGTAAACAAAAACCCGGTGCTTGCCACGAGCGTGGACCCGATTTACCTGTTCTCCAATGCGGAGTTCACGTCGGCCATTGCCACGCAGAACTACCAGATGCAGATCGTGCAGCAGATCAACACGCCTTATACCGGTGTGCTGGAAGGCGGTAACCACAATGCGGTTTCCGATCCCAATTCGAATGCGAATTTCAACTCTTTATATTTGCAAAACGGCCCTGTGAACCTGCTCACTACGGTTATTGCGCAAACAAAGGACAATCCGGCGCGCAGCAACCTGTACAATATGTCGCGTATCTGGAAGGCTTATGTATTTATGGTTTTGGTGGATACTTACGGAGATGTGCCGTATTTCGAGGCCGGAAAGGCATTTCTGGAAGGTATTAACCTGCCTAAATACGACGACCAGAAAGTGATTTACGATGATATCCTGAAAGAATTGCAGGAAGGTACCAAAGCCCTGGACGCCAGCAAGGCCATCGAGGGAGGTGATCTGTTCTTTAAAGGAAATATAGCCCAATGGAAAAAGCTGGGTAACTCGCTACTGCTCCGCGCTGCCATGCGCTATTCCAAAATCGATGCGGCGAAGGCAAAGCAATATGTGGCTGTGGCGGTAGATCCTGCGAATGGCGGCCTGCAAAGCTCCAATACCGACAATGCGCTGATCGCTTTCAACAGCACATTCAACCATCCGCTGGCGAACTATTTCCAGGGAACGGAGCGTGGTAATGTGTACCTGGGCAAAGCATTGGTGGATTTCCTGAAAGAAACCAACGACCCGCGCATCCGCGTGATCGCCGTGAAATACGAAACGCCGGGCAACCCGCTCGCCACCGCCGGTGCCGAGGATACTACTCCGGCTAGCCAGCAAGGTATGCCTTACGGCTACAACGAATCGACGATCGCCAATGCGCCTGACTTCCCCGGCAAAATCGGTTCTGCTTTCAAATATTCTCAGATCAACCGCCGCACGCTGGGCAAAATAGACGCGCCGGAGTTCTTCATTACTTATTCGCAAACCAGCCTCCTGCTCGCAGAAGCGGTACAGCGCGGATGGGCGACAGGCGACGTGAAAGCATTGTACGAAGCCGGCGTGCGTGCGCATTTGAACCAAATGGCTACCTACGACGTACTCGCCACGATCCCGACAGCCAGCCAGGACGCATTCCTGACCGCCAACCCGTTTGTGCCGGCGAAAGCATTGGAACAGATCAACAACCAGTACTGGATCTCCTCATTCCTGAATGGCTCCGAAGCCTGGGCAAACTTCCGCAGAAGTGGTTTCCCGACGCTTCCTGTCAACAATTACCCGGGCAAAGACCCATCGGTGAAGGATTTCATCAAGAGATTGGTGTACCCGGTTCTCGAACGCTCCGTGAACGAGGCCAACTACAAAGCGGCCGTTGCCAGAATGGGGCCCGACGAACTTGGAACACCCGTTTTTTGGGATAAATAACAACTATTACCAACCCTTAATCAATCTTTTATGCTTAAACAAACCTTGCTGGCGGGAGCGTTTGTGCTGGGGAGCGTCGCTTCCTATGCACAGGCGATCTCCCCCACTCCTGATCAGATCAAAGCTTACACGGCCGCCTGGAAGGGCGCCCGGTCGCCGGATGGCCGCCCGCACGTTTCGGATGCGATCCTGGCCCGCCTGAAAAACATTTCAATGGAAGAAGCCTGGGGCGTGCTGCGCAACAAAGGCTACCACAACCAGTTCGAAGGCGAATGGCAGCTAATCCACAACGACAGCACCATGACCGGCCGCGTGGTGACGGCACAATACATGCCCGCCCGTCCCGATTTGCAGGACCTGGTGAAGGAAACCGGTAAAAAAGAGGGCCGCGTGCAAACCGGCGGCACCAACTCCTGGCCGATCGACGTGCTCAAAGAAGGCGATGTGTACGTGGCCGACGGCTACGGCAAAATCGCCGACGGTACACTCATCGGCGACAACCTGGGGAATTCCATTTATGCCAAATCCAAGCGCGGGGTGATCTTTTACGGCTCCGTACGCGATGTGGAAGGGCTGAGCGAGATCAAAGGTTTCAATGCGTGGATCAAAGGACAGGACCCGTCGTACATCCAGCAAATGATGCTCACGAACATCAACACGCCGATCCGCATCGGACGCGCGGTGGTGCTTCCCGGGGATGTGGTGCTGGCTAAAAAGTACGGTACGATCTTCATTCCGGCACATTTGGTGGAAGACCTGGTGATCACTTCGGAAGTAACGGCGCTCCGTGACGAATTCGGGCACTTGCGCCTGCGTGAGGGCAAGTACACGCCCGGGGAAATCGATACAAAATGGTCGGACACGATCCAGAAGGATTTCCTCAACTGGGTGAACAACTACCCCGGCAAGCTGCCGATGACGAAGAAGGAGCTGGATGATTATTTGAAGGAGCGGAATTACTAGCGCTTGCGCGGTATGGCAGGCGGTCCGGGGTTTGACCATGGACCATGGACCGCCGACCATGGACCGCCGATTGCTTTTCCTGCTGAATTCAAATCCATATAAAACAAAATCATGGTCGATGGTCCATCGTCCATGGTCAAAATGCAACCCGACCATCCAAACGCACTCGGCGGTCAAAAAAAATTCACGATACTAAACTCAAATCCCGATGAAACACATTCTCAAACAAATCATTGAATCCAACAAACAAGTAGAAAACGCTGAGAAAGCAGCAGCGGCGGCGGAAATCGCGAATCCATCTACCAAGGACAGCCGTCGTAACTTCCTGCGCAAAACGGCCGTAGGCGGTATTGCATTGGGTGGATTTATGTCGATGTCGACGGAGGATACCATTGCCCAGGCCACTTCCAAAGTGAGCCGCGCTTCGAAGCCTTCGGAATTGAAGATCACCGACTTGCGGTATTGCATTGTGCAGAATGTAGGCCGTACGCCCATTATCCGCATTGATACCAACCAGGGTATTTACGGCCTTGGCGAGGTGCGCGACGGTGCCGATGAGCGCTATGCATTGTTCCTGAAAAGCCATTTACTGGGCCAAAACCCTTGTAATGTGGAGCAGCTGTTCAAATCGATCAAGCAGTTTGGTTACCACGGTCGCCAGGCGGGTGGCGTCTGCGGGGTGGAAATGGCGCTTTGGGACCTTTGCGGAAAAGCTTACGGCGTGCCGTGCTGGCAGCTCTTGGGCGGTCGCTACCGGGATAAGGTCCGCTTGTATGCCGATACACCCGAGTCGAACGATATCAACGAGTTTAAGCAAAAAATAAAATACCGCACGCAGGACCAGGGTTATACCTGGCTGAAAATGGATATTTCGATTGGAATGCTGCGGAATAGCGAAGGCGGTGTCGTCAACAACAAGTTCTGGGGCGGCGGCTTCTCGCAGTGGGCGGGCGATTACCATTCTTACGCGAATACCAAACACCCTTTCACAGCTATCCAGATCACACCGAAAGGATTGGATGAAATGGCGAAAGTCGTAGAAGAGGTACGCGGCGTCGTAGGCTATGAAATTCCGCTTTCATCCGATCATTACGGCCATTTTGACCTTAACAACGGCATTCGCCTCGGTAAGGCGCTCGACAAATACCGCCTGGCGTGGTTCGAGGATATGGTACCCTGGGAGTACACCGACCAGTGGAAAACCATTTCCGACGCGCTGGAAACACCGACGCTCACCGGCGAGGACATTTATCTCAAAGAAGGCTTCAAAGCATTGATCGAGCAGCGCGCGGTGGATATCGTACACCCCGACCTGGCTTCCTCAGGCGGGTTGCTGGAAACGAAACGCATTGGTGATTACGCTGAGGATCATGGCATTGCGATGGCGATGCACTTTGCCGGAACGCCTGTGAGTTTTATGGCCAACGTACATTGCGCGGCCGCAACTCAGAACTTCCTTGCATTGGAACACCACTCGGTGGATGTGCCCTGGTGGGAAAGCCTCGTGAAAACCACCGATGGCCGCAAGCTCATCGATAAAGGTTACGCGCCAGTGCCGCTGGAAGCACCCGGCCTTGGTATCGAGCTGGTGGACGAAGAGGTGAAGAAACACCTGCACCCGAAGGATAAGTCGTTCTTCGCCCCAACGCCCGACTGGAACGAAAAGCGTTCGCACGACCGGCTTTGGAGCTAGGTCTATGAAAGATGGTAGGGCGTAATGTCCTACCATCTTTCGGCTTATTTCAGTATTTTGCGCGCTTCACTCTCATATGTACTGATGAAGAACATTCGCAACGTACTCTTTTATTGCATTACCATCGGAGTTTTCGCCGCCCTGCTTTACTTCTTTATCCGACAGGGCACATTCCTCGAAAAAGCCGGCCAGATTACCCAAAAAACGCAAACTACCTCTTCCTGGGAGCAATTTACAGATACCTTCGGGCACAACCTCACCCATCCGCTCGCCACGCTCCTCGCTCAAATCGTTACCATTATCATCGTAGCCCGCCTGTTCGGCTGGATTTGCAAGGCCATCGGTCAGCCAACCGTGATCGGTGAAATTGCAGCGGGTATTTTCCTCGGGCCTTCCGTGCTCGGCATGTTCTTCCCCGAAGCTTCCGCTTTCATTTTTCCTAAAACCTCCCTCAGTAACTTACAGTTTCTCAGCCAGGTAGGACTTATCCTTTTCATGTTCATCATCGGTATGGAGCTGGACCTGAAAGTACTTAAAACCAAGGCGCAGGAGGCAATCGTGATCAGCCACGCCAGCATTATTCTCCCATTTGCACTCGGCGTAGGGCTTGCACTATATATGTATACCGAATTTGCACCCGAGGGTATCAGCTTTCTCTCATTTGCACTTTTTACCGGTATCGCACTGAGTATCACGGCATTCCCGGTTCTCGCGCGCATTGTGCAGGAGCGCGGGCTCTCGCGTACCCGCCTGGGCATGATGGTAATCACCTGCGCAGCCACCGACGACATTACCGCCTGGTGTATCCTGGCGGCCGTGATCGCGATCGTGAAAGCGGGTGAATTTATGAGCGCGATCTACACCATTATTCTTTCCCTAGGCTATGTGTTGCTAATGCTGCAAGTGGTGAAACCGATGCTGAAACGCATTGGCGACCATTATGCCTACCGTGAGGGGCTTACGAAACCGGTAGTGGCCCTGTTCTTTGTGATGCTGCTCGTTTCTTCCTATCTCACCGAGGTAATCGGAATTCATGCGCTTTTCGGGGCGTTTATGGCGGGGGTGATTATGCCTGCCAACCAGCGTTTCCGTAATATTTTCATTGAAAAAGTAGAGGACGTTTCGCTGGTACTGCTATTGCCGTTATTCTTTGTTTTTACCGGGTTAAGAACTCAAATAGGCTTGCTGAACGATCCGCATTTATGGTATGTCACCGGGCTGATCATCGCCGCAGCAGTGATCGGGAAGTTCGTTGGAAGCGCCGTAGCCGCATTATCGGTTCGCTCATGAACACCCGCGGACTGGTGGAGCTGGTGGTACTCAATATCGGGTACGATATCGGTGTACTCTCGCCCGAAATCTTCACAATGATGGTGATCATGGCCCTTGCAACCACTTGTATGACAGGCCCGGCATTGGACCTGATCGACAGGTTTCTGCCCGCACCGAAAGAAGATCTCCATCCGGTGCACGAGCCTTCCCGTTTCTCGGTCCTGATCGCCTTCGCGAGCCCGCAGGGCGGCCGTAAAATGCTTCGATTGGCCGATAAGCTGGTTTCCAAACAGCCCGACGAACAGAA
>CAMLNK010000180.1 GCA_946481035.1 uncultured Dyadobacter sp.
CCTCCTGCTGTAACGCCGCCTGTGCGTCCGCCTTCAGGAAGGCCCTGTACCTTGGCAGCAGTGAACAGCGAGAGGTAAGGCAGGAGTTTAGCATCCGCCTTGGCTTTGTTCAGGATAGCACGGACCTGCTCCGAGCTGATCACCGTTTTGCTTGCCTGCGAAGGGGTAACTTCGTTCAAAGCCTTGATCTCGGACTGGCTAAGTGACGCAGATACCTGCGCCGCCGCGTTTGTGACACTTGCAGGGATATTTCCCGCAGTAACTGTGCTTAACGAGGTGTTCAATTCTCCGGTTTTAGCCGAAGTTTCCACTTTTCCAGGCACCAATTTGATGTCCGGCGTTTCTTCCAGTGTGGTAGTTGACAATTCCAGCTTGTCCAGTTCGCTGGATAGCTCTGTGTTGGCAGGTTGGAGTGAATCCGCTTCTTTGTCCTTACAATCATAAAGGAAGAATGTAAGGAACGTCAGAAGGGTAAGTAACCTCAGTGTACGTGTTTTCATACGAGTTAGATTTAGTGTAAAAGGATATTCGGCGGATTATTAAATTGGTTCAATAAGTACAATACTCTCCCGGGCCAGCGCGCCTGTTAAGGCCTGGCCAAACGTTGGCTGCTTACCCGGTGCAAACAGTTTGGTATTTCCTAATCGCACGGCAATACCTGGCATTGCCCCGGCGGAGCAAGCAGCACTAGCGAACGGATACCCTTATATGTTTCCCGTCATGCCATCTGACAACCCATTTGGTTGCAAAACATGAACAGGACCGCACGTGCCTTTCCCGCATTCCCAAAGGAATTTTCGCAATTATCAGTAAGAGGAAGTTGGTGGGACTTTCCCGGAAGGGAAGTCCTTGAAACAGAATTGTTATGAGATAGGGTCGGATCAATAAAGAGGCCTGAGTAGGGCCACCCTGGATAGGGCCGCATATTGCCTTGTGGCGAACGCCGCTGGTAACGATTTTCCATCATGTCTTTTAACGTTGAGTGAGTTACTATCCCAGACAGAGTTTCCGTTCAAATTGAAATTCCACTAGCAATATGTAGACGTTATTTTACTTACTGTTTTACTTGTGTAAAATAAAATCTACAACAAGTTTAAGGCATTAGATTTCAATTTCAAAATAAAAATATCTCTACAACTTAGTATTTAGCTGATAATGAGTTGATTGAATTTCTCTAAAAGTAAATATTTACACTTGTTCTTTTAAAAGTAACATGCTGTTCGGCAGTGTTGATGTCGTTTTTTCTGGAATACCGGGTAACGCGTTACTGATCTTCGGTGTCGGACGGTCGGCTATATATATTCATTGGTCATAGTCGCCTCGCGCCATATTATAGTTGGTCGTTTACAGTTTTTTCGAAACAGACGACTATATTATTGCAGCAGGATGCTTTTTTACAGTATCCAACTATCCTGAATCCTCTCATGAACTTTTTCAAACTGCTCCGGCTCCAAACAGCGAGCACCCGGTTCCCTGCCGCATTACTGCTGGTTCCCCTCGTCACGGGGATGTTGCATGGCCAATCCATCGACGTCCTGATCAAAGGCGGCCACGTGATTGACCCCAAAAATCGCATTGATGGTATTATGGACGTCGCTGTCACCGCCGGCAAAATTGTGCAGGTAGCAGCCTCCATTCCACCTTCCGATGCCAAAAAGGTGGTCGAAGCTAGGGGAATGTATGTCGCTCCCGGCTTTATCGACATGCACGTGCATGTTTTCAATGGTACCACACCGGAAGCCTACATTGCCAATGCTGCCACCAGCGTCGCGCCCGACGGTTTTACATTTCGTACAGGCGTTACCACCGTCGTGGATGCGGGCTCGTCGGGTTGGCGTAATTTCAAAATTTTCAAAGCACAAACGATCGATCGCGCGCAGACGCGGGTTTTGGCTTTCCTGAACATCGTCGGAACCGGTATGGCGAGCCGCTACGAGGAGCAGGACCTGAGCGACATGAACCCGCAGATGGTGGCCAACATGATCAAAAGGTTGTATCCCAATATCATCGTCGGCATTAAATCCGCCCATTACTGGGGCGATTACAGCCAGGTACAGCGCGCGGTAGAGGCCGGGAAGCTGGCCGATGTACCGGTAATGGTCGATTTCGGGGAGCACCGCCCGCCGCTGTCGATCGAAAAGCTCTTCCGCGACTACCTCAGGCCCGGCGATATCTTCACGCATACCTACGCGCACGGGCCCAACGACCGCGAGACGGTGGTGGACGAGCAGGGTAAAGTGAAGCCTTTCGTGCTCGAAATGCAGAGAAAAGGCCTGGTATTCGATGTGGGACACGGTGGCGGCGCATTTGCCTGGCGGCAGGCAGTCCCGTCCATCAAGCAGGGTTTTTTGGCTAATGTGATCAGCACCGACCTCCATACCGACAGCATGAACGGCGGCATGAAAGGGCTCGATAATGTCATTTCCAAGTTTCTGAACATGGGCGTGCCGCTGCCCGACGCCATATTACGGGTTACCTGGAACCCCGCCCAGGTTATCAAGCGGCCCGATCTGGGTAGTTTGAGCGTAGGATCGGAGGCTGACATTACCGTTTTCAGTGTCCGTACAGGCGATTTTGGTTTTATCGATGCCCGCAGACTGAAAATGAAAGGGGATAAGAAACTGGAAGCTGAGCTGACGCTCCGTGCGGGTAAGATTGTGTGGGACCTGAACGGCATCGGCGCTGCGCCTTGGGAGTCTGAAATACAGGGTAAATAATGGGTATGGAAAAGGTAATCTCCCATGTCCGTTTTGTGAGCCGGATCGCATTCGGCCTCGTATGGATGCTGCCGCAGTGGATACTGCCGCAGTGGATACTGCCGCAGTGGATACTGCCGCAGAGCGCTTTTGCACAGACGCACGAGCTGGTGATCAGGAATGCGCACGTAATTGACCCTGCCAATGCGATAAACCGTAAAATGGATGTGGCGGTTGCGCAGGGCAAAATCGTGAAAGTGGCCGATAATATCAGTGAAACCGCTGCTCAGGTGATCAACGCCGATGGCCTCTACCTCGCGCCGGGCTTTATCGACCCGCATACGCACGTATTCGTGGGCACGCAAGCCGGATTATTTGCCAACGGGGTCAACAGCGTTTCGCCCGATGACTTTACGTTCCGGTCCGGGGTTACGACGGTTGTCGATGCCGGTACGTCGGGTTGGCGTAGTTTTCCGCTGTTCAAAAAGCAGGTGATCGATCAATCCAAAACCCGCATTCTGGCATTTTTGAATATCGCGGGCGGAGGAATGACCGGCGCGGCGCACGAGCAGGATTTGCAGGATATGAATGTCGACTCGGCAGTGGCAGTGATGAAGCAGTATCCCGACTTGATTGCCGGTGTGAAGATCGGGCATTACAACGGGAAAGAATGGACGCCGTTCGATAATGCATTGCATGCAGCGAAGCAGGCAGGCAAGCCGCTTTTTGTAGAATGTCATTTGCCCGAATATGCATTGGAAGACCAACTGGCGAAAATGCGCCCGGGCGATATGATCACCCATACTTTCGAGCATATCAAAGAGCGTATGCCAATTGTCGGTGAAAACGGGCAAGTGCGCCCGTTCGTCCTCGAAGCACGGAAAAGAGGCATATTGTTTGATCTCGGGCATGGAGGCGCCGGATTTTGGTTCGATCAGGCGGTACCGGCCGTGAAGCAGGGTTTTTATCCCAATTCCTTTGGTACCGACCTGCACCGTTTCAGCATGAACTCGGCGATGAAGGATATGGCGAATGTAATGTCGAAATTCATGGCTATGGGCCTTTCCCTGGAACAGGTTGTGGAAATAGCTACCTGGAATGCGGCAAAGGGCATTGGTCACTCCGAGCTGGGGAATCTCAAAGAAGGTAACCCCGCCGATATCGTACTCTTTCGCTTGCGGGAGGGGGTTTTCGGGTTTATGGATTCGGCCGGCAACAGTATCAGCGGCAGCCGTAAGCTGGAAGTTGAAATGACCGTCCGGCAAGGCAAAGTGGTGTGGGACCTGAATGGCCTGGCGGCGAAGAAAAAAGGATTTTAACCGAACTCAACATGCGTCTTCATCTTTTCATATTCAAAAGGCCCGGAACCTGTCTGAGCCTCGCGCTCATTACGCTCGCGCTTGCTGGCGCTACCCATTTGCACCAGGAAAGGCTTCCACGCGGTGATGCCGACAACGGCGGGCTTACCACGCCGGAAGGCTTCGAGACGCTCGTGGTCGCCGACAGTACAGGCCTCGCCCGACACATTGTTGTAAACGGTAATGGCGACATTTACATCAAGCTCCGCTATTTTGGTAAGGGCCAGGGCGGTGGCACCGTCGCACTGAGGGATACGAATGGCGACGGCAAAGCGGATATTATACGGAATTTCGGCAATTATCAGGATCAAAGCAGCCTCGCCAACGGTATCACCATACGGAACGGCTATCTCTATTACAGCTCTTCCCTCGCTGTTTATCGCAGCAAACTCATTCCGGGGCAGCTACTACCCGACGAAAAGACCGAGTTGATCCTCCAAGACGATCATGAGCATGGAGCGCATTGGCATATCACCAAACCAATGGCGTTCGACGACCAGGGGAATATGTACGTGCCCTTTGGCGCGCCGTCGGATGCCTGCCAGGATATGGTGAACTCGCCCGGCGGAAAACCGGGGAGCCCCGGTGTAAATCCCTGCCCCGATCTTGAAAAACACGGCGGAATATGGAAGTTCAACGCCGATAAACCGGGCCAGACGCAGGCCGACGGTACCTTGTATGCGACAGGGCTGCGAAGTATTGTTGGAATGCGATGGAACCCGGTGGATAAAGGTTTGTATGCGGTCGTGCATGGCCGCGATAATCTCCATCGCCTTTTTCCGGAGCTTTTCAGTGCCTGGCAGAGCGCGGTGCTGCCTTCGGAGGAATTTGTGAAAGTAACACAGGGTACGAATGTCGGCTGGCCGTACTATTACTACGATCAGATGAAAGGCAAGAAAATGCTCAATCCCGAATATGGCGGTGACGGTAAAAAGGAGGGGGAAGGGGTCAGATACCAAAAGCCGCTGATAGGATTCCCAGGGCATTGGGCGCCCAACGATGTGCTATTCTACCAGGGCAGCCAGTTTCCCGAACATTATAAAAATGGCGCATTCATAGCGTTCCACGGTTCTACTAACCGCGCACCTTACCCACAGGCGGGCTATTTCGTATGTTTCGTACCGTTCAAAGACGGAAAGCCTTCAGGTGATTGGGAAGTATTCGCAGATGGTTTTGCGGGAGTGGATCCTATTATCAATGTGAGCGACGCGAAATTCAGGCCGATGGGACTTGCCGAAGGGCCCGACGGCTCGCTATACATTACCGATTCGCGCAAAGGCAAAGTATGGCGGATCATGTTCAAAGGCGATAAAAAGAGCTTTGGGGAAAATCAGCTGGCATCGATGGAAAAGCATAAGCAACTCGCGCACATACGTACGCCCGACGAGGTAGCCGACAATCTTGATACTAAAACCAAAGAACTTGGCCAGCGCATTTACAATACCTATTGCACACCATGCCATCAGCGAAATGGGCTCGGCGATGGCAGCCGTTTCCCGCCCCTTGCCGGTTCGGAATGGGTCACAGGTAATAAAAGGCGACTAATAGAGGTGGTTGCCAAAGGCCTCGAAGGGCCTATTCAGGTGGCGGGGAAGCCTTACAACGACCTCATGCCGAAGCACGATTTCCTCAAACCGGAGGAAATGGCCCAGGTGCTTACTTACATCCGCAAGAATTTCGGAAATGACGCCGACGCCATCTCCGTGAGCGACGTGCAGCGCGTGCTGGGCAAGTAGTGAAAACAAAAGACCCGCCGAAAATGCTCCGGCGGGTCTCTGAAGTTGAATACATAGGATTATGGCATCAATACCTTTTTGCTAAGCGTGCTGGCGTTACTCCGTTGCAGTTTTAGAATATAAAGGCCCGAAGAAATGCCGCCTTTCGGTTTCAATGTATACTCGTTGCCGGATTGGCTCAGCGAGAATCGTACAGGTCTTCCCGACAAGTCGAAAAGGCTCACATTCGAAGCATTTTCGTTTTTAAGCAGGAATTTGATTTCCCTTCCCTGCGCGGGATTACCCAAAAGTTCGAATGCAACGCTATTGGCACCGTTATCGATCGCAATCATTCTCGAATATTCAAACTTGCCATCCGCATCGACCATTTTGAGGCGGTAGTAATTGTTACCCGGCAACGGTTTGGTATCGAGGTACTTGTATTGCTGCGTTGCCGACGAATTTCCTTTCGCCTGAACGCGGCCGAGCTGGATAAATTCCTGCGCATCCCCACTTCTTTCAATATCGAAATGGCTGCTGCCGGCTTCCTCGGTGGTTGTCCATGAAAGACTGACCGCGTTATCGAGTAATGAACCGTTGAAGCGTGCCAATGTTACGGGCAATGTAATTGTACAACCGTTTTTCAACTCGGCTATAATCGCATTCGGCAAGCTTGGGCTTGTCAGCACCACCCATACTGAGCGCTTGTCTTCCAGGAAGTCATAGTTGTATGGCTCATCATTGCTTTGAATAGGTTCGGAGGACGACAGGTTAAGCGGGCCGTTTGAGAATATTTCCTCATCACCAGGGCCGAAAGTAGGTTCGCCATTTGTCAACACACCGTCATCCAGATACAATTTGTACGTTACCGGAAATGGAGTAGGGTCGGTTGTAATAATAGATAGGTCGTACGTACGAGGGCCGGCCGGCTCGTTACAATTGATTTTACCAGAGATAACAGGGTCATTGATTTGCAGATTGAAACCCTCGCTGAAACAGTGAACAGGAGCGTTTTGGCTGGCTGCCTGGCTCGACCATACATCACCCGTCAGAATAGGAAGGTCTTCGCAAGCACCCGGAACCGGGAACTGGATGTTGTTGATCGTTATCCGGAATATGCCCGGGCTCTCTTCTTCCTCAATAATAGTCAACCCAGCAAATAGGGGTGTTACATCCTCATCGGCAGCATAAGTAGAAAGCAATGATACTGCACCATCCGTGTCGATAGCCAGCGTTGCAAGTACAGCACCAAGGTCGGCCGCCGTCGGCGCTTTTTTGTAATCGATGTCAGGATATTCGGTAGGCTTCCACAAGTGCACATACGTAAACTTGTTACCATTGTTTTTATTGATTTTAAACGAAAGGTTGATATTAACCATACAATCGTCACCGCTGGGCGAAACACTGTTTAGTTCAATTGCCGGTTCAATCAATGCGCACTGCGCGATGGATTTCAAAGGCATGGAAATCGCGGCAAGGACAATCCATACCCAGAGGTAAAAAGTTTTCATGATAGAGGACGTTTAGTGACTAAATAATCATAGATCAATATACTTCCAATATCTTGAAATAATTAAAGTTTAGAGGTTTTGGTAAAGTATTTTTTACTAAACGCGGTTTTACTATATACG
>CAMLNK010000181.1 GCA_946481035.1 uncultured Dyadobacter sp.
ATCGGATGAATTTGCGAAGATCATCGCGGATATTTTCTCAGCCAATGGCATTTCAGTATACCTTTTCGAAGCGCTGCGCCCGACGCCGGAGCTTTCCTTCGCGATCCGTTTGCTGGGTTGCAAAAGCGGGGTAGTCGTAACGGCGTCGCACAACCCGAAAGAATATAACGGCTACAAAGCCTACTGGACCGACGGTTCGCAGGTGGTAGCGCCGCACGATACCAACATTATCAATGAAGTAAATGCGATCACGTCGATCGATCAGGTGAAATTTGACGGCGATGCCTCGAAAATTACCAAAATCGGAGCCGATGTGGACGAGAAATATATCGACCACATCCTTTCCCTGTCGATCTCGAAAGGTGCATTGGAGCGTCAGAAAGACCTTAAAATCGTTTACACCCCATTGCACGGAACCGGTGTGACGCTGGTGCCGCAATTGCTGGCCAAAATGGGTTTTGAAGCCGTAACCGTGATCGAAGAGCAGGCAGAACCGAAAGGTAACGGCCAGTTCCCGACGGTCGTTTATCCAAACCCCGAGGAAAGCGAGGCAATGTCCAAAGCCGTTGAAAAAGCGAAGGCGATCGATGCCGACCTGGTAATGGGTACCGACCCTGACTCCGACCGCGTGGGTATCGCTGTGAAAAACCACCACGGCGAAATCCAGCTGCTGAACGGAAACCAGACAGCCAGCGTGCTTATTTACTATCTCTTGAATGCATGGAAAGACGCGGGCAAGCTCACCGGATCGCAGTTTGTATGCAAAACTATCGTTACCACCGACCTGATCGACAAGATGGCGGCGGCGTACGATGTGAAATGCTATAACACGCTCACCGGCTTCAAATACATCGCGCAGGTAATCCGCGAGAAAGAAGGCCAGGAGCAGTTTATCGGCGGCGGGGAGGAAAGCTACGGCTACCTCATCGGCGACGCGGTGCGCGACAAGGATGCGATCGCTTCCTGCGCGATGATCGCCGAGCTGACTGCCTATGCGAAAGATAAGGGCCTGAGCCTTTTCGATATGCTGATGGAAATCTACAAACAGTTCGGTTTCTATTACGAAGGGCTGATTTCGTTGACCAAAAAGGGTAAATCAGGTGCGGACGAAATCCAGCAAATGATGGCCGATTTCCGTGCTAACCCGCCGAAAACCATCGCAGGATCGCCCGTTGTGCGCATGGACGATTACAAAGCATTGACAACAACCGATTTCAAATCGGGCAACACTGCCTCCATTCCATCAGGCGAAATGGGTATTGAACCATCGAATGTACTGCAATTCTTCACCGAAGACGGCACGAAATTCACCTGCCGCCCATCCGGTACCGAGCCGAAGATCAAATTCTACGTTGGCGTACGCGCTGCGCTTGAAAAGAATGAAGATTTCGACAGCGTTTATGCTTCGTTGAAAGAGAAGGTAAAAGCGATCGGCGAAGAGCTGAATTTGAAATAATACTTTATTGACAGGTTAATAAATGCGAAGGCGGCTCATTGGGCCGCCTTCTGCTATTTGGTATAAATGATAAAGTACGTTTTGTGCTGTTTGTCTTCCCTGAAAGCAATCTTTTTGATTTTGTCAATGGGTAGCTTGTTAGCCTCTTCCAGGGTTGAATGGTTGGTATTAATGTAAAATTCTGAATTTACATGCTTGTCCGTAAAGAGCAACGTGTTTTGCTCTGACTTTCCGAAACCTTCTCTTTCCAGCAATCTTTTGTTTCTATTTTCATTGCCATCGAAAAAACCCTCCTCTATGGAGCCACCTGAATTGGGGCCGATGGTGCTTGCTAGTTTTTTCTCAAAAAAGTCGACTTCTTTTTCCTTCTTAATAGCCAATGCGGCCTGGTAATCCGCTTCCAGTTCGGCTTTCAATTGCGCCGGTAGCGGGGATCGCATTGCAAGTCCACCCTTATATACGAAACCGGAATAGCCTTTCATCGGGCTGGTGTCGTCATCGCCTTCATCGCCTTCGCCCATGCTGCCCTGACCTTTAATGTGCACGGAAATCGAGGTAATGTAACTTTGTAGCGGGTCGTATTGCAACTTATTAATGATCAAATCATAGTTAAATTTTTTAACCTCACCTTTCATTGCATTGATTTGATCCCAGGTCGTCAGCGGAGTAATGACCCAGTGCAGGGTGTCATTTCTGATCAAAATACCTTTCACTTTCGGCCCGGTTTCCCTGGCAATGCGTGCAGTATCGACAGCTCTCGCAGTTTCTTCTTCTTGTGGCGCCGCCTCATTAATTTCCTCCTTTTTGTTCAGATTTGCAGTTGAATCCTCTTTAATGGAATCTGTTACAAGTACTTCATCGATCAACGGCTTCACCAACGGCCTGATCACCTCAGGCGCCAGTTCAACTATTTGCTCCCGGTACGGCGCCACGAATGCCGATGAAACATAAATCAATGCAAGTACAGCCGCATATTTCCCCCAAACCAGGTAATGCGACGGCTTCCGGTTCATCATTTGAATGCGTTTTTTGAGTAACGACTGGGCAAATGAGTTGGTCAGAGGTAACTCCCGCGCTTGCAGCACCGCATTAAGCAAATTGTATTGATATTGCTTTTTCTCAAAACCATTGTCAAGTACTGCGCGGTCGGCGAGGTATTCGAGGTTTTCCTGCACGAGCTTTTGATGGAGCCAAGCAAATGGGTTGAACCACAGGCATATCTTCTGGATTTCTGCCAGCAACAGGTCGGCGCTGTGCCATTGCCGCGCGTGCTCGGCCTCATGCGCGATGATATTGTGCAGCTCGCGGCGGGAATGCCTCGACGAATCCAGAACAATCCATTTAAAGAACGAGAACGGCGATGCACCGGCAATATGCACCACGGAAGTGCTGTCCGATAACTCTTGTTTGCGGCCTTTCGCAACCATAAGGAACAGGCGCCCGATCTGAAAGAGAAAGTAAACGGCCATCACAAGGATGCCCGAGAGGTAAATGGCGCTGATCCAATCGGCCGCGGTCATTTCCGGAATAGCGGCTTCTGCCGGCGCTGTGGAAGGTTGTGATTGAATGGTTGCAATGGGTTCGCTGAGGATTGGCAGCCTGCCTACCACTTTCGGGATACTGTGGTGAAAGCCGGTTTGTACCCCCACAGGTCCCCAGCTGGGCAGGCTTATCAATGGTAGCGTCCACGCGGCAGCTACATTGAGCCAGAGCAGCACGCGGTTGAGTTTCGAGAATGTTTCAAACTGGATCAGCCAGCGGTAGGCCAGTGTAAGCACGGCCAGCATGAGGCTGACTTTCATAAGATAAGGGATCAGCATAAAGTCGGCGGATTAATGTGTACATCAAAACTTTATTCTCCTTCTTCGATCATCCGGATAATCTCGCGCAGATCGTCCGGTGTTACTTTTTCCTGCTTCGCGAAATAGGCAACCAGGTCTTTATAGGAATCATTGAAATACCCTCCAACGACCTTGCCCAGCACGAAATGGTTCTGATAATCTTCCTGCTTCACGACCGGAAAGTATTCATACGTATTCCCGAATTGCCGGTGCGATACATAACCCTTTTCTTCCAAATTCCGGATAATGGTTGAAAGGGTGTTGTAATGCAGCTTCGGTTCGGAGAAAAGCGGAAGCATGTCTTTCACAAATGCGGTGCCCAGCTTCCATAGCACCTGCATTACTTCTTCTTCCTTGTTGGTCAGCTTTTCAAGTTCCATGTCGTAAATATTGAAACTATTTTTATAGTTAACAAACTATTTTTCTAGTAATAAAAAATTTTGAAGGAAAAACTGGAAAAAAATAATGCGCAACGTGCACCGGATAATGCTCCGCTGGATAATCAATATGTTACCTTTTGTTGTCTTAATGTGGCTTTGGCTGATACTTTTTAAAGATTGAATTGTATATTACATGTATCATATAACGACACCTGGCTAATTGATGATGAAAAAACTACTTCACAACAACTTGATGTTGCTCTGCCTGACGATGGCATTCTGCTGGAATGCCGTATGGGCGCAAAACGGGCCGGTGACCGGGAAGGTCACGGATAAGGATGGAATCGAGATTCCCGGCGTCAGCGTGAGTGTCAAAGGGACTTCGCAGGGCACTTCGACAGACGAAAAAGGAGCGTATTCCGTGCAGGCAGCACCCGGAGCGGTATTGGTATTCAGTTTTATTGGTTTTAAAAAGCAGGAGGTCGTTCTGGGTAATCAGCGGTCAAATGTAAATGTGCAAATGGAAGCCGACGTGTCGATGCTCAACGAGGTGGTGGTTACCGCGCTCGGGCAGACGCAGGAAAAGCGGGCGATTGGCTATTCGGTGCAATCGATCCGGGCCGATGAAATCAAGGAATCGGGTAACCCTAACATGGTAGGGGCGTTGCAGGGCAAGATTGCCGGCGCGGTGATCACCGGTTCGGGCGGTGCACCGGGCGCCGGGGTGAATATCATTCTCAGGGGCATTACCTCGCTCAGCGGCAGTGCCGACAACCAGCCGCTGTTCGTGATCGACGGCATCATTATCAGCAATTCTACGACGGCCGGTAACCCGCTGCCCAGCGCTGGATCTGCTTCGCCGGGAGCTGCCGAGCAGTTTGCAAATACCAACCGCGCCGCCGACATTAATCCCGACGACGTGGAAAGCATTTCGGTATTGAAAGGGCCCGCCGCGACGGCGCTTTACGGGCTGCGCGCTTCCAATGGGGCGATTATCATCACCACCAAGCGTGGCAAATCGGGTAAGCTCAATGTTTCGGTTTCGCTGTCGGGCGGGGTGGATGTGCTGGGTAAATCGCCGGACATTCAGAAGCGCTTCCTGCAAGGACGCTTCGGAGAGTTCATTTCACCTACGGAAGTGCGCCAGCGGACGCCCTACCAGTCGTTCGGCCCGTCGATTATCGGTAACACAACCGACCGCATTTACGACAACTTCCGCGGGTTTTACCAGACAGGCTTTCGCACCAACAATAATATTACGCTCACCAAGGGGAGCGAAAAGGGGAACATTTATGTTTCGGCAGGGCATAACTACCAGCAGGGCATTGTGCCGGCCACGCATTTCGAAAGGACTTCCGCCAAAATTGCCGGTACCTATAATTTCACGAAACGGTTTTCAGCGTCTGGTTCATTCAACTACATTCGCTCCGGCGGAAAACGTCCGCCTGCCGGAGATAAATCGGTATTCAGCGCATTATCCTACTGGCCTAATACCTACGACGTCAACGACTATCTGAATCCCGACGGGTCCTACAAGAACCTGCTGCCCGGTTTTACGGATAACCCTGTTTACCTGGTCAAAAAGAGCCCGCGGATCGATGCCGTCAACCGCTACATCGCCGACGTTACATTGAACTATAATATTACCGACTGGCTGAGCGCCAAATATCAGATCACCATGGACGCGTTCAACGAGCGCCGCAAACGGCAGGTCGACAGTACTTTCGACGTAGGCACAGCCGTGAAGGGCTTTTTGATCAAGGAAAATATCAATTACCGCGAAATCAACTCCAATTTATACGTGACGGCCACGAAGCAGTTCAATGAAAACTGGAACGGCTCGCTGATGGTCGGTAACTCGGTGGTGGGGAGCAAGCGACCCGACAGCTATTATGAACGCGGCGAAGGCTGGAAAGCGTCGTTTACGGATGAGATCAGCAGTTACCGCAACCAGCAAAAACGCTTCTATTCGCCGCTGCAATACCGGATCGTGAGCTTCTTCGCCGATGCCAAGCTGAGCTACAAAGACGTGCTTTACCTGAATGCAACCGGCCGGAACGACATTGTTTCCACGCTGCCGAAAGCCAATAATTCGTTCTTTTATCCCTCATTCAGTGCCGGATACATTTTTACCGAAAACCTCCCCAAGAACAATATCCTCAGCTACGGAAAGCTGCGCGCGTCTTGGGCGCAGGTGGGGAAGGGCACGGACCCGTATGTGATAGGCGTGTACTACGAGCTGGCGGACAACTTCCCGTTCGGAAATACGGTGCCGGGCTACGTTCGCCGGTCCACTACTGCCGCCGATAACCTGAAACCCGAACGCACCACTTCCATTGAATTCGGTACCGAGCTGCGCTTTTTCAGGAACCGGCTCATGCTCGATGCGACCTATTTTACGATGGACAGCAAGGACCAGATTGTCCGGGCGCCGGTTTCGAATGTCTCGGGGTATTCATTTTATTACACCAATATCGGTTTGATCCGCAACAAGGGCGTCGAATTGCTTGCCACTTTCAAGCCGGTGCAGACGGCGCGGTTTAACTGGGATATGTCATTGAATTTTACCAAAATGTCGGGCAAGGTGATCGAAATGCCGGATGAACTCGAAGAAATCTCCTATTTCGATAATGGCAGCCGCGGGGTACTGAAAGTGCGGGAGGGCAGCAAGCTCGGCGAACTCTGGGGGCTCGATTACCTGCGTGCGCCGGACGGGCAGTTACTCATCCAACCGAACGGCTTCCCGCTCACGAGCCAGGTAACCGTGCCTTGGGGCAACGCATTGCCCGACTGGACAGCCGGCCTCACCAACTCTTTCAGTTACCGCGGAATTGGCTTGTCATTTCTGCTCGAATGGCGGCAGGGCGGCGATGTGGTCGATCTGGGTGAACGTAATGCATTTCGCGCGGGATCGATCGAGATTACCGAACGGCGTTATGAGCGGGTGGTTTTTAAAGGGGTAGTCGAACAAAAAGGTGCCGACAATTCGGTCACCTACGTGCCCAATACGAAATCTGTGGTGCTGGACGATGCATTCTACAACCCGTCGACAGCGCGGTACATGGGTAATTCGGCGCAGTTCAATATCCAGGACGGCTCGTGGTTCCGGCTCCGGACGGTGGGCCTTTCGTACGCGATCCCGAAAGCGGCATTGGCCAAATCGGTATTCAAAGGCGGTGTGCGGTTCAATTTCACGGGTACCAACCTGTTCCTGAACACGCCGTTCCGTGGATATGACCCGGAAGCGCTCACGTTTGGCTCCGGCACCAATATCATCGGTTTTGTAGGGCGGAACAATCCGGCTACGCGCAGTTTCCAGTTGGGTATCAATGTCAATTTCTAGGAAAACATGAAAAATATCAGATACATATTCAAAATGCTCCCTTTGCTGGGCTTGCTGCTGACGGCCTGTGACAAGTTCCTGGACGTGAACACCGACGAAACCCTCAAAGGCGACGCTACCATGCAGGAATTGTTACCCACCGCGCAGTTTTATACAGCGGAAGCGAGTTTCCAGCAGGCCTATGTCGCTTGCCAGTATGCACAGCAGCTTGGCAGCGCGCTAGGTGCCAACGGGATCGATACTTATGCCGAAACGGATAATACACTAGGCTGGTCGAATCTTTACCTCTATGCGCTGCCGCAGCTCAATACCATTATCAAAAAAGGGCAGGAGGAAGCAGCTCCGGCTTATGTGGGCATTGCAA
>CAMLNK010000182.1 GCA_946481035.1 uncultured Dyadobacter sp.
CACTTCGGACGCCCTGAAACTGGAAAGGCTCGGTGGAAGCAGTGGATTTGGTGTGCTCGTGTTGGGCAATGGAAGGGATGGAGGCAAATGCCAGCAGTAGAAAAATAATAGTTCGCATTGTTCGTCGGGTTTGGTGATTTGGGCAAATATAGATGTGCCTTTTCCGCGCCGGATAGTCCAATAACCATATAGTTGCTAGTCCAGGATTAAACCATCGGAAATGATAGAACTCGGTAGCCTGATCAGGGTTCGCAAGCCGGGCGATTTGCCGGTATACATTCAGATTGTAGAACAGATCGGCACGCTCATCCGGCAGGGCGTCTTGTGCCCCGGCGTACAGATCCAACCCAGCCGGGAGCTGGCCCGGTCGCTGAAACTTCATCGCAACACCGTCGTGGCCGCATATGAGGAACTGGAAGCCCAGGGGTGGATCGTGGTAGAGCCGCGAAAAGGATGTTTTGTTTCGCAGCAAATGCCGGGAACAGTGCCCGCCCCGCTGGCTAAGCAAGCGGTCGGGCAGGAGGCAGGGTATCCGACCGAGACCGGTTATGCTGTTGAATATGAGATGCTTGAAGAGCTTCGGGTCAAATATCCTTCCGGTGCATTCAAGTATGTATTTAACGAAGGTTTTCCGGACGTCAGGCTTACGCCCTTGAACGAGCTGCTGCGGGAATACCGTGTGATCGGCAACCGGAAATTTGCCCGGAACTACCTGTCCTATACGGCCAAAGAGGGCTCGCCGCGCTTGCGCCACGAGGTGGTGCGGATGCTCCGGCAGACGAGGGGGCTGAATATCGGCATCGAGAATGTATTCATTTCCAAAGGTGCGCAAATGGGAATGTACCTGGCCGCTTCACTCTTGCTGAAACCAGGTGATTCGGTCATCGTAGGTGATCCAGGTTTTTTTGTCGCGACCCAGATGTTCATCCGGCTGGGCGTGAACGTATGTCGTGTTCCGGTGGACGGGGAGGGGATCGACGTCGACGCGGTCGAGGCCATTTGCAGGAACACGCCGGTCAGGCTTATTTATGTGATCCCGCACCACCATCATCCCACGACCGTCACGCTGTCGGCCGGCCGGCGTCTCCGGCTGCTCGAACTGGCAAAGCAATACCGTATTGCGGTCATAGAAGATGACTTCGATTTCGACATTCACTATGAAAGCCACCCCACATTGCCGATGGCCAGCCGCGACGCGCACGGGAGCATCATATACGTAGGCACACTGACGAAAATCCTGGCCCCGGCGATCCGCCTCGGCTTCATTGTTGCCCCGGCCAACCTCATTGCCTTGCTGGGCCAGCACCGCTACGTGATCGATTTGCAGGGCGATAACCTGCTGGAAGAAGCTGCGGCCGAATTGCTGCGCACCGGGGCCGTGGAGCGCCATCTCAACAAGATCCGGAGCTTGTACAGGGAACGTCGCGATCTTTTGTGTTCGATGCTCGCCGAGGGACTGCCGGATATTGCCTCGTTTGTAGTACCCACGGGTGGAATGTGTCTTTGGGTGCGGTTCGAAGGCGTCGATACTGCGGGCATCGCTTTGGAAGCACAGCGACGCGGCCTTTTTATCAGGGATGGAAAACGGCATAATCCGCCGGGCGTAGAGCTCAACGCTATGTGCATCGGCTTCGCATCGCTCAGTTTGGAGGAATTGCGGGAGGCAACTACGCTGCTCATCGAGGCGACGTTGCACGTAATATCTACGAATGTTCAGATTGTCCAGCTAAACCGGCAGATTGTATAAGCATAACTGTCGCCGGGTGGCTACTTTTGCGATATTATTTAGAATAAGTCTATTTATCAATAAAAACGGATGGCTGGTACCCATCCGTTTTGCTGCGCCGGAGCGCAAATACTTAAAACGCTGTAACATTTAAAGCAATGCAAATTAGTAAAATTCTGCATACAGGGATTCTTTGTGCCTTGTCGTTCGCCGCCCTTGCCCAGCAAGCGGACGTTACCCTCACCGGGCAGGTCAGGTCGGAGGAGGGCGAGACGCTCCCCGGCGCTTCCGTAAGCCTGAAAGGAACCTCCTATGGTACATTCACCAACGCCGACGGCAAGTACTCGCTCGAACACGTACGCCCCGGTTCCTACAAGCTGCTTGTTTCGTTTATGGGCTACCAAACGCAGACCAAAGACATTATTCTCAAAACCGGCGAGCATTTTAAACACAATGCTAAACTGGTGTCCGAAACCCGTGAGCTCGAATCGGTTTCGGTGATCGGCCGGACAGAGGCGAAGGAAATCAACCGGCAGGCCTACAATGTGACGGCCATCGACGCCAAAAAACTCCAAAACTCAACCCTCGACCTGTCCCATGCGCTCGACCGCGTGTCGGGCGTGCGTGTACGGGAGAGCGGGGGCGTGGGCTCGAACATGAACTTCTCGCTGAACGGTTTTACCGGCCGCCAGGTGAAATTCTTCCTCGACGGCGTGCCGATGGATAATTTCGGTTCATCATTTCAATTGAATAATATCCCTATTAACCTCGCCGAGCGCGTGGAAGTGTACAAAGGCGTGGTGCCGATCTGGCTGGGCTCTGATGCACTGGGCGGCGCGGTGAACATTGTTACGAATACCCGCCAGAACAGTTACCTCGACGCTTCCTATTCTTACGGCTCGTTCAATACGCACCGGACGACGATCAATGCAGGGTATACCGGCAAAAATGGCTTTACGGCGCAGCTGAATGCATTTCAGAATTATTCGGACAACAATTATTGGATCACCGTCGATGTGGCGGACGTGAATACCGGCGAGTATTTCCGCAACCAGCGCCTGCGCAGGTTCCACGATACGTATCATAATGAAACCGCGATCGCGAACGTGGGTGTGGTAGGCAGGAAGTTTGCCGACAAGCTTCTGGTAGGCATCACATTAGGTAAAAACAAAGCCGAAATCCAGACCGGCGCGCGGATGGTGAGCGTTTTCGGGCAGTGGCACCGCAAGGGCAACATTGTGATGCCGAGTTTGAAATACCAAAAGAAGGATTTGTTTGTCAAAGGGTTGAATGTTAATATTTCGGGCAACTACAACCTCGGCCAGGAGCAGAATGTGGATACGGTGTACCGCCGCTACAACTGGTTTCAGCAGTTCAAACAATATGAAGGAAAGGGTAGCGAGCGGGAAAGGTCGCTATACAAATTCCGGAACAACAACGGGCTGGCCACGGCCAATGTGACTTATCAGATCGATCCCAGGCATTCGATTACCATCAATAATGTATTCAACACATTCAACCGCAAAGGGGAAGACGAGCTTTTTCCCGAGTCGGCGAAGTATGAGCAGCCTCGTGTGAACAGGAAGAATGTGCTCGGGCTGGGTTACAAATTCGATTACAGCGACCGTTGGAATACCTCTTTGTTTATCAAACATTTCTCCCAGAACAACAAGTTTTCAGTTTCCTATAATCCAACCGGCAACTGGGGCGACGAGGCGTTCTTAGTTCAGAAAAACAGTTTCGAAAAGCTGGGCTACGGCATCGCTTCCACCTATTTTCTTTTCAAGAATTTTCAGTTAAAAGGCTCATTTGAAAAAAGTTATCGCCTGCCGGAAACGGATGAGCTTTTCGGCGACCTGCTGAACCTCGAAGGCAATATCAACCTCAACCCGGAAACGAGCTACAACTATAACCTCGGTGCCAGCTACAACGGCGCGATCAATAGGGTGCACCGTTTTAGCATAGATGCCAATGTGCTTTACCGTGACGCCCAGGGCTTTATCCGCCCGCGATTGAATGCCAACCAGACCAAGCAGGTAATGGATAACCTGGCCGATGTGACCAACTTCGGTATCGACGGCGAAGTGCGGTACTCGTTCCGCCAGCTTTTCACGGCGGGTGCCAATCTCACCTACCAGAATCTTCGCAACAATACCCGTTTCGAAGAGGGCTACACCACCGAAAGCCCGCTCTACCGCGATCGTATCCCGAATATGCCGTTCCTGTTCGGTAATGCGGATGCAGCCGTTTTTTTCAAAGACCTTGGCAGGAAAGGCAATACGCTTACCCTGGGCTATAACCTGCTTTATGTGCATGCCTATTACCTCTACTGGCCCAGCCTCGGCAGCGACAAGCTCGACATCCCCGAGCAGCTGAGCCACGATGTGAACCTGGTCTACGCTATGGCCGACGGTCGCTACAATGTCTCGTTAGAATGCAAAAATCTGCTCGATGCAAAGCTGTTCGATAATTTCAGTTTGCAGAAACCAAGTCGTGGTTTTTATGTCAAGCTACGCTATTTCGTCAGTAAATAATCTTTAATAATTCAATAATCCAATCAAAATCAAAAAATGAAAAAGTCATATTTAAAATGGTTTTTCGTAATGGGTATGGGCGTCGCTTTGGGCGCGTGCAGCAGCGACGACGATACGACCGATCCAACTCCCGAACCAGGTACCGGAACGCAGTCACGCTACGTGGTAGCATCTGCGCCGATTGGCTCACAGGGCGTTGCGGATTACCTGCTCACCACCGGCGACCTTTCGCAGGGGACTATCAGCACCGTAGGGCAGGGTATCGAGCAGGATGGTTCTTACCGGTATTACCTGACGCATAAAGGCAAGTTTTTCAGCCTGTTGTACGGCCAGGGCAACCCGGGCGCTGTTACCACTTATGCATTGGATGAAAAAGGCGGCCTGGTGAAGACCTCTGATTTCCAGAGTGAAACCGTGCAGGTATTTGCACCGGCCGCCGACGATATCCTGACGATCAAGGTGCCGAGAAGCGGCAATGAAAGCGCTTCCTGGTTCCGCATCAATGCAGATCAGTCGAAAATCGTGGGCGAAGGGCAGGTCAATATCGTGAAACTTGCAGGCAACGGCGAGCGCGCGCACTTCACGTGGGCTACGCAGGTGGGCGACAAAATCTTCGCGCCCTATATGAGTATCAAAGGTGCCGCACCCGACGTATTCGGGACCGCTTATCCCGACAGCAGCTGGATCGCCGTGTTCAACTACCCGGCTATGACATTGGATAAAGTCATCAAAGACAACCGCACCAGCTTCATCGGTTCGTATTTCAACAATGGCCTATCGGTGGATGAAAATGGCGATGTGTACGCATTCTCACCGGCATCGGCAACCAACAGCGGCGCGGCTACTTCTACCAAGCCATCCGCATTCGTTCGCATTAAAAAGGGTACCACGGAGTTCGACCAAAGCTATTTCTTTAATGTGCAGCAGAAATCAGGCGGATACAAAATCGCTAACCAGACTTACCTGGGCAGCGGTAAGTTCCTGCTTTATATGTATGGTGATATGGGTAAGGCATCAGGAAACAAGAAGCTGGCCATCGCCGACGCTTATAATCAGACATTTGCGTGGGTAACCGGCGCGCCGGAGGCATTCGCGTCGTCGTCGGCTTCTTACAACAACAATACTGTCAGCGATGACAAAAAGAGCGTCTTTGTGGGTATCAACACCGATGCTGGCAGCTGGGTTTATACAGTAGATATTGCTACTGCGGCAGCGAAGCAGGGCCTCAAAGTCGAAGGCGGGGCTATTACCGCCATTGTCAAGGTCAAATAGTTTGGGTTTTAGAAGTACTACAAACTCCGCCCGGCGAACGTCGCCCGGCGAACGTCGCCCGGCGGAGATTTGTGTTGAAAACGCGATATTTGCCGCAACGAATGCGGAACAGGAAACAGGAGCGTGATTATGGATTATACTGGTAGCAGGGGAACAGAGGAACAGCATCATGAGCAGCGGCGCAGCGAATTCCCGCTGCACGACATGGGTGACGCCTTTTTCGCGATGGCGACCATCGAAGGCGGCGATGAGCATTTTTTCAACGGTGTCCACCGCCACGATTTTTACGAAGTGCTCTGGTTCACCGACGTAAAACAGGAGCAGGCGCATTACATCGATTTCAACAGGCATTCAATCGAGCCTAACCAGGTTTTCCTCCTGCTGCCGGATCAGGTCCACAGCATGGACAGGCGCGACAAATGCGGTTTCCTGATGGCCATTTCCAAAGATTTTTTCGAACGCCTCATCGGCAACGACATCTTCAGGCTATTTCAATACTCCACTAACTTCTCCGTCACGATCCCTGACTGCCGTCTGCCCGTCCTGAACACGCTGCTGGATCTCGTCCGCACCGAATATGACAGCGCAAAGCGCCCGGCCATCCTCGAATCCTATCTTCGTAGCTGGTTGCTTCATTGCATTGATCTCCAAAAAGAGGCAGGCGAGCCCGCCCCGCGCGACTCCCGCCTTCAAATACTGCTCGAATCCATCGAAAATAACTACCGCAGGCAACGCCGGGCAGATTTTTACGCCAACGAACTTTCCCTGAGCGCCAAGCGCCTCAACGAACTCACCCGCGGCTCATTCGGCAAAACCATCAGCCAGATGATCAATGAACGCCTCATTTTGGAAGCCAAACGCGAAATCGGCTACGTGCGGAAGCCCATTAAGGAAATCAGCTACGAGTTGGGCTTTTCCGAACCGGCCTATTTCACGAGATTTTTCGGGAAGCAAACCGGGTATACGCCGGAGGATTTCAGGAGGCGGATTGCGGCTTGGTATGAGGGGGTGAATGAATGAAGGGGTACTTGTTTTCCAGTAATATTTTGTATATTTGGCTATTCTTTGCCGTAGCAAGGAACCTACAAAGGTCTCAAACGCTGAACCCGTAATCAGCGTTTTTTTTATTTCGTTACTTTGGCTTGCCGTAATCTTCCGTATCCTTCCAATCGGGACTGCTTTGAATCATTCGAATGGTTCGCTCGGATTGAATTTCATATGCGGTAACGAATGTCGATTTCAACTGTCCCGTAAATCGGATTACAACAACGTAAATGTCTTTGATGAACGCAACACGCCGGGCACCGTCGTACATTTTCTTATCTCTATCCCAACCCTGTTTTAGAATAGCGTCCGGATCGGTCAGGGTGTCTTTTATCCAAAGCATTTTTTCAAGCCGGTTAAACGATAGTATTGACTTGTCTCTCGCTTTACGATTGTCGCTTTCATAAAAGGCATGATCGAACATATTCTCGAAGAACTTAACATGAATTCCATCTAATGTGTAAATGGGTTGAGACGGATTACAGTATTCTTCTTTCCAAAGCTGCCGGAGCTCTTGCTCAGTCATCGAATGTGGCTTAATTTTCTTGTAATCCATACTGCTCGCCACCTCATAGGTTGGTTCTTAAATTTAACTTTCCTGCATGTCGGGCGTCGAGTTTTTGTTGGACAAACCTACCTTCTGATATTGTAGCGGATGTGGTGCTGCAATATCCTGTTTTTCATTTATTTCATAACTACCGTTTGAAAGGCTATGTAACCCAGTCACACATTGCTATTCACGCCATTCTTAACCCAAAATCAAACCGCCCGCTCACCACCCGCCGCAGCACCCCGATCTGCCCGCAG
>CAMLNK010000183.1 GCA_946481035.1 uncultured Dyadobacter sp.
GTGCGAGCTGCGTTTTGTCGAAACCTTCCAGGTAGTTGATGGTCAGCGTTACTTCGTCTTCCGGGATCGTTTTGTTAGCCAGGCTGCCGTCTTCCTTGTCCGAAACGGAAACTTCGTAATTCACAGGCTTATCGTTCCAATAGAATGTCTTGTTGCCTTTAATGGCTACATCCACTTTTGGAATCGCGTTACCCACGCGCACGATCACGTCCGAGGTGTTGGAATTACCCGCATTGTCGGTCACTTTCAAAGTCGCAGTGTATTCACCTGGTTTGGCATACGTAAAGCTTGGGTTAGCCAGCGTGCTCTTAGGCAAGCCTTTTCCAAACGACCATTCATATTTGATTGGATCGCCGTCGTAATCCAGTGAGCCTTTGGAAGAGAAATTCACTTTCAAAGGTGTCGCCCCTGTGGTGTTGGTAGCGGTTGCCACGGCCACGGGTACACGGTTACCCGCATTGAACGTAATATGCGAAAGGCTGGCTTCGTCGTTTTGGGCGAACCAGTTAGGGCCATATTCCAATGTGTACAATGAGCCGTCTTTTGCGAACTGCATGTCGATCGGGTGACTGAACTTGGTGCCTGGCATAAAACGCTCGATGCTTTGCAGGTCACCCTTCTCGTTCATGGTTACGATGTTGATGTAATCGCGGATCCAGTCATAGGCAAAGAATTTGCCATTGTAGTACGAAGGAAATTTAACCTTGCTATCTTGGAAATCAGCTGCATAATATACCGGCCCGGCCATGGCATTACGCCCGCCTTTACCTACAACCGCTCCGAATTCCGGTGAATCGGCGTAAGGATAATAAATGAATGCAGGTTGAGCAGGCGGTAGTTCTTGCAAACCGGTGTTATGCGGCGAGTTATTGATCGGTTTCAAAGGATCAAATGGCTTACCGGAAGAACTGTCGGCGAAGTTGAAATCGATATAAGGCCTGTTGTTACCGATAAACAGCGGATAACCGAAGTAGCCTGCCTTTCTGGCCTGGTTTACCTCGTCATAACCCCTAGGGCCGCGTTTAGGATCATCGTTGGAAGCGTCAGGACCTACATCCCCCCAGTACAAATAGCCTGTGTGCTGGTCCACCGAAATGCGGTAAGGGTTACGGGTACCCATTACGTATATCTCAGGACGGGTCTTATCCGTTCCGGGAGGGAAGAGATTGCCCTCGGGAATATCGTACAGATTGGTGCCACCCGGCATATTCGCGCGGCGGTCGCCGTAACGGGGCTTGATGCGCAATACCTTCCCTCTCAATGAATTGGTGTTCGACGAAGTATGCTGACCATCCCATCCTTCACGTCCAGGGCGCTCGTCGATAGGGCCGTATCCATTGGATTGGAACGGGTTCACGTCGTCGCCGGTGGATAGGTAGAGGTTACCTTTGGCATCCCACGCAATGGAACCACCGGTGTGGCAGCAGTCGGTACGTTTTACAGGTACTGTTAAAAGCACCTCCTCTGTGCTGAGCAGCACAGTATCTTTCACATCGTCATATTTGAATCTCGACAAATGCTGGGCAGTATCCGCCTCCGACGATGGCGGCGAATAGTACATGTAAATCAGTTTGTTGGTTTTGAAGTTCGGATCGATGTTCAGACCCATCAACCCATATTCCTGTTTGATATAAACGGGTACTTCACCAACGAGTTTAATCTTGCCGGTTTTAGGATTATAAAGCTTTACTTTTCCCTTTCTTTCAGTGAAAAGCACACGCTGATCATCAAGAACCACCAATTCGGTCGGTTCGTCGAGTTTGGAAGCCAGTACTTTTTTGGAGAAACGGTTTTCTTCCGGGCGGGATTTAGAATAATCCAGCTTCGACGCCATGGCCCAGTTGAGGCCGCCGGTAAGGTGTTTTACAAAAACCGGGTTGGTATAGGTAGCATCTTCATGCCCGAAGTTGGTATAGAATGCACGGCCTCCGTCGAACTCGTGATACCACGACATCGGGTGGTCATCGCCCATTTTGCCATCCTTGTAAGTCTTCTCGTCGATTTTTACAAGGACATTTACCTTATTATTGAAGTTTTTGAAATCATAAAATTCGTCCTTGATCTTCCATTTTTTTGGAAAACCATCCATGGACGGGTGCTGATCGTTTACCACAAATGCTTCGCCTTCCTGCACATTAGGGTTGCCCGGGTGGCTCAGGAACTGGGCACCGGCGAGCTTGTTGTACCATTGCCAGTCGTATTCCGTGTCGGTTGCCGCGTGGATACCCACATAGCCGCCGCCCGCCTGAATGTAGCGTTCAAATGCATCTTGCTGCTTGTCGTTCAGTACATTACCGGTGGTGTTCAGGAATATGACCGCGCTGTATTTTTGCAGGTTTTTGTTGGTGAAAACAGCAGCATTTTCGGTAGTATCTACCGCGAAGCCTGTCTCTTTACCCAGTTTTAGAATGGCAGTTTTTCCTGCCGGGATAGAGGAGTGCCGGAAGCCGGCAGTTTTGGAGAATACCAGCACGCGTTTCTCCGGCGTCACCGTCTGGGCCGTAGCCACCAGACTGCAACATGCCAGTGCCGTGACACCGGCAATCCTGAAACGTTTTAAAACTTTTCGAAAAGGGGATTCATTCATTAGATTGGTTGGGTATTGGTTAACGTAGAAAAACCTACCTTCCATAAGGAAGACAGGTTTTCAATATACTTGTAGGATCGACAATTATAGGCCTAGTACCTTGCGGTTAAATGCCTCATCTGCACCGGTTCCCGCGAAATCGTCGAATGCTTTTGTAGTCACTTCGATGATGTGGCTTTCGATGAACGGTGCGCCTTCCGCCGCGCCTTGTACGGGCGATTTAATGCAGCATTCCCATTCCAGAACCGCCCAGCTATCGTAATCGTATTGTGACAATTTAGAGAAGATCGTGCCGAAATCTACCTGGCCGTCGCCGAGTGAACGGAAACGTCCTGCACGGTCAGCCCAGCCTGCAAAGCCGCTGTAAACGCCCTGCTTGCCGCTAGGATTGAATTCCGCATCTTTTACGTGGAACGCCTTGATCCGATCGTGGTAAAGATCGATGAACTGGAGGTAATCCAATTGCTGCAACACGAAATGGCTTGGATCGTAATTGATATTCGCACGGGTATGGCCGCCGAGGTAGTCTACAAACATTTCGAAAGTAGAACCGTCAAACACATCCTCGCCAGGGTGCAGTTCGTATGCCACGTCCACGCCGTTCTCGTCATACACATCCAGGATAGGCTTCCAGCGGGCTGCGAGTTCTTTGAATGCAGTCTCGACGAGGCCGGCAGGGCGCTGAGGCCATGGGTAGAGGAAAGGCCACGCCAATGCACCGGTAAACGACGCGCTGGCTTTCAGGCCCAGTCTGCGGCTGGCTTGCGCCACATATTTCAAATGCTGCGTAGCCCATTCCGCACGTGCTTTGGGGTTCTTGCGAACTTCCGGTACAGCGAAATTATCGTACATCTCATCATAAACCGGGTGCGAAGCCACCAGCTGGCCGATAATGTGCGACGCCAGTTCTGTGATTTCCAGACCTTTGTCTGCGAGTTTGCCTTTCAGCTCGTCCGCATAAGTCTGCGACTCCGCGGCCTGCTTCACGTCGATCACACGCGGGTCCCAGGTAGGGAGTTGGAGGCCTTTGTAGCCCAGCCCGCCCATGTAATCGGCAATGGTATCCAGTGAGTTGAACGGAGCTTCATCGCCAAGGAATTGGGCGAGGAAAATACCGGGTCCTTTTATTGTTTTCATGTAATTAATGATTGAATGACTGAATGATTGAATGACTGAATAAAAATGATTGAATGACTGTGGGTAGTTATTTGGCGTTTTTGCGGGCCTTGGACAGGATCTTGATGAGTTCTTCTGCTTCGTCCATCAGTGCTTTCAGCTTTTCAGAGGGAAGAATACCTGCTTCGGACATTATCTCCATCCAGAAGAGAGATTCATCCGCTTCTTCAACCGTAATGCTGATCTTGGAAAAGAACTCATTCTGACTCCTAGCCCGACACACTGCTCTATAATTGGCTCCAACAGACGAGGATGATCGCAGAAATTGCTTTCCAATAACCCGGGCTTCCTCCGTAGGTGGTAATGCTTTAAAGACCTTAATGCTTCTCAGGACAAACTGCTTAGTGCGACCCTGCAACTGAGAAACAAAATCCTTCTTATCATCAGCCATATTTATAGTGTGTTAGCAAAAAAGCAAAGACGCCTATTCAATCATTCAGTCATTCAATCATTCAAAATTAAATAGTTACCCAAGCCTCTTTCTTATTGCTTTCCAGGATTCTTTCGCAAATCAATAGTTCGCGATACCCGTCGGCGAACGTCGGGAATGTTGGGTTTTCGGGCTGCTTACCGGCTGCAATCGCCGCGTAAACTTCCTTGAACATTTGTTTTGAGGTATCCGGGAAGCCTTCGTTGTGGCCGCCTGGGAAGGTGATGGTCGAGCGTACGTCCTCGTTCACGAGCGAAGGGTCGCGCATGAGGAGCTCATTCGCCTTGTCGCGGTTACCGATCCACATTTCGTTCGGAGATTCCGAGCACCAGCTGAATGTCTTTTTAGAGCCGGAGATTTCCAGCGACATACGGTTTTTGCGGCCCGCCGAAACCTGCGAAACGGTAATCACCCCTTTGTTTCCATTGTCGAAACGGAGCAATACGTTCGCATGGTCCTCTGTATTGATAGGTACATCGGCGTAGTCCTCTGGTTGCAGCAATTTGCCAGAGTAAGTCTCAACGGCTTTCAAAGGCTTCTTGCGGGTTTTGTGAACGGTGTTGAAGTCCGCCAGAACGGCTACTGTTTTCAGGCCGGTAATGTATTCCAGAATGTCCATCAGGTGGGAACCGATGTCTGCAATCGCACGTGAATCGCCGGATTTGTCCGGTTCGAGGCGCCAGTTATAGTCGGTGTTGTAGAACAGCCAGTCTTGCAGGTACGAACCGATGAATGAATAAATCTCGCCCAGTTCGCCTTTTTCACGCATCGATTTCATCTGGCGTGCCAATGGATAGTAGCGCAGGTTGAAGTGAACAGCATTCACCAGACCGGTTTTCGCAGCCAGTTCAACAAGCTCTTCTGCTTCTGCGAGGTCTTTCGCCAGTGGTTTTTCACAAATCACGTGTTTGCCGGCAAGCAATGCCGCTTTCGACTGTGAGTAGTGCAAAAAGTTAGGTGTACAAATGTGGACAGCCTGAATGTCATCCTGTTTCAACAGTTCATCGAACGTGTAGGAACGTGCAATGCCAAGCGCGTCAGCTTTTTCCTTGGCCAGTTCTGCGGTCACTTCGCAAAGTGCGGCAACTTCTACATTAGGAAGACGTCTCAGGGCTTCAATATGTGCGGGGCCAATGAAGCCTGTTCCGACAACGCCAACTTTGATTTTGTTCATAAATGGGTATGGAATGATTGGTGAAAAACAGTCCGCTCTCGCGGGTTAAATTGAGATGTACAGTAATTGAAATTGCGTATTCAGATCAGAAATCAGTCCATTTCGTCTCCGTCTTGTTCGAAGCGATGACGGCGTCGATGAACTTCATACCCCTCAAACCATCCTGTGCGCCAGGGAAGTCGTACACCGGATCGGCCTGCTTGCCTTCCCAGTAAGCCCTCACGTGGATGGCGAAGTTGCGGTAGAGATTGGCGAAGGCCTCGAAATAGCCCTCGGGGTGGCCGGCCGGGATGCGGGTATGTACCTGCGCGGCCTTGGACAGGTTGCCCACGCCCGTACGGATCATGCGTGTGCCCTGGTTGGTCTTGTGGATCAATGTGTTAGGTTCCATTTGCTTCCATTGAAGGCCGCCGGTTTCGCCGTAGACACGGATATTGAGGTCGTTTTCCTCTCCGTTGGCGATCTGGCTGTTTTGCAGGATACCTTTCGCACCGTTGTTGAAGCGGAGTAGAATATTGGCATCATCATCCAGCAAACGGCCTTCCACAAATATTGTAAGGTCGGCACAAATCTGGGTGATTTTGAGTCCGGTGATGTATTCGGCCAGGTTTTCGGCATGCGTACCAATATCGCCCAGGCCTCCCGCGGCTCCCGAACGCTTCGGATCGGTGCGCCATGCGGCCTGTTTGTTGCCGGTAACTTCGACCAATGTGGCCAGCCAACCCTGCGGATATTCTACAATTACCTTCCTAACTTCTCCTATGGCACCTGAGGCGATCATGTGGCGTGCCTCCTTTACCATAGGGTAGCCGGTATAGTTGTGGGTAAGACAGAAGACCAGACCTGTTTTTTCAACCACAGATACGATTTCTTCTGCTTCTTCGGTATTCAGTGTAATCGGTTTATCACACACGACGTGGAAGCCGTTTTCCAGCGCGAGCTTCGTAGGCGCGGCGTGTACGTGGTTTGGCGTAACGATGGCAACAAAATCCATGCGTTCGCCTTCGGGTAGCTGCTTTTCTTTCAGGATCATCTCCTCAAAGTCGTTATAAACCCTGTTTTCAGGCAGATATAGCGCTTTCCCGGTTTCCTTAGATTTGGCAGGGTCGGAGCTGAAAACTCCGCAAACCAGCTCAATTTCTCCATCCATGATCGCTGCACGGCGATGGACCCCACCAATAAATGCATCCAGGGAGCCGCCTACCATGCCCATTCTGATCTTTCTTGACATTCCAGTTGGTTTAAGGTTTTTGAAATAGATTATACAGATAAGAAAGAGCCATCCGAAAGACTCTTACTTCCTACAAATATAAATTTAAGACATAAAAAACATTGCTTAGGAATAGCGAAAAGCAGTAGAATTCCCGGGAGTTTGTTTTTTTTGTGAAATCTTTGAATAAAAATAGTATCCCGAAATCAATCATCTAATTCAAATAATCAAACCCATTTAATCACATGTCCCAATCAGTTAACAGCGGAAGGCTCTTCAATGCAAGTTGTTTTGCGCTCATAACCACTGCATTCTCATTCAGTATCCGTGCAGGGATCCTGGCCCAGCTGGGCACCGAGTTCAACCTCAGCGCCGAGCAACTGGGCTTTATCAACTCGATGTGGTTCTTCGGGTTCCCCCTCGCGATGATCATCGGCGGGCTCGTTTACCACACCATCGGCCCGAAAACTATTATGCAGGTGGCGTTCGTATGTCACGCGATTGGTATTGTTATGACGATTTATTCGGGTGGCTACACCGGCCTGCTGATTTCCACATTCCTCATCGGGGTTGGTAACGGCTGTACCGAGGCTGCTTGTAACCCGATGATCGCGGATTCGTACGAAGGGCTGCAAATGAGCAAAATGCTCAACCGTTTCCATATGTGGTTCCCCGGCGGTATCGTAGTAGGTTCCCTGATCTCGAAATTCATGACCGACGCCAACCTGGGCTGGCAGGCG
>CAMLNK010000184.1 GCA_946481035.1 uncultured Dyadobacter sp.
AGTTCGCAATTCTACTTCGACCAGGGGCTGAATATGTACTATGGCTACCATTTCAAGGAAGCCGTGGCCTCGTTCCGGGAAGCCGGCCGGATAGATTCTACCAATGCAATGGCTTTCTGGGGACAAGCGCTGGCCATGGGGCCTTATTATAATGCCGCACACCTCTACACCAAACCCGCCGAAGTGGCGCAGGCGTTGGTAAAAATGAACAGCCTCACCGCCCATGCCACCGAAAAGGAAAAGCTCCTGATCGACGCCATGAATGCCCGGTACTCCGACGACCCCACCGACGCCAAACGCGCAGACCTCAACCAGGCCTATTCCGGCAAACTCAAAAAACTGGTAACCGATTATCCCGACGAAAACGAGTTCAAACTACTTTATATAGACTCCCAAATGCTCATGCACGCGTGGGATTTCTGGAAAAAGGATGGTACTGCCAAATCCTGGACGCCGGAGCTGGTAGCATTGTGCGAAAAAGCGCTGAAAGTGGCCCCAAAACATCCCGCGGCCCTGCATTACCATATTCACCTGACCGAGGCATCGAAACATCCCGAAGTGGCCCTCGCGAGCGCGGAAGCACTGCGCGACCTGCTTCCGGGCGTGGCGCACATGGTGCACATGTCCAGCCACGAATATGAGCGCAACGGCCTGTTCGCCCAGGGCGTGGAAGTAAACAACCTTGCCGACGAAGCCCTGCTGAACTACGACATGCTCGCCAAAAATCTTTCGCTCCCCAAGCATTCACCGCATTATTTCGCCGTGCAGACTTACTGCGCATTCAGCGGGGGCATGTACGCCGACGCGATGCGTTACGCCCAGCGGTGCCGCCGGAGCGTGGCGCCCAAACCCGAAACCACTTACGACCAATACCTGTACATGCTGCCGGTCATGGCGCAGGTACGAATGGGTAAATGGCAGCAGATCCTTTCCGATTCGGTCGCTCCCGACCCGAAATGGGTCTACGCCGGCCTGCTCTCCGATTTTGCCAAAGGTCTCGCATTCGCCAATACCGGCCGTCCCGATTCAGCCGCCGCGCGACTGGAATCATTGAAAATCAAAGTTCAGGACCCAATTCTAACCAAGCGGCGAATCCCGTTCAACTCGCCGGTAGAAATAGCCTCCATTGCCCAAAAGTTACTGGAAGGCGTAGTAGCCATTTCGCAGAACCAACGTACGAAAGGCATTGCCGCATTGGAAGAAGCCGTAAAGCTGGAAGACAAACTCATTTACACCGAACCCAAAGACTGGCCGCTTCCTTCACGCCAGTTTCTGGGCGCATACCTGCTGAAATCGGGTAAAGCGGCGCAGGCCGAGAAGGTTTATCGCGACGACCTGATCTTCAACCCATCCAACGGCTGGTCGCTGGTGGGATTGGCGCAAAGTCTTAAAGCACAGCGAAAAACAAAGCAACTGGCGGGTGTCAAAGCAAAATATGAACGCGCATTCGCCAAAGCCGAGCAGATTCCGGCAGGCTCTGTCTTTATAAAGTAGAGCGCTGTTCAACCTTATCCGGAATCATTATGAGTATTTTAAAAATCGGCAGATCGGGCCGGAATACCATCTTATCCGCTGCTTTGGTAGCCGGCACGCTGGATATCCTGGCGGCATTCCTGGTGTATGCGGTCATCATGGAGAAAACCAGCCCGGCCCGTATCCTGATGTCGATCGCCAGCGGCATTTTCGGCAAAGCGGCCTATTCGGGTGGCACACCGATGATCATCACCGGCTTGCTGCTGCATTTCCTGATCGCCTTTATTTTTTCCGTTTTTTACTACCTCATTTACGCGGGTCTGCCGATCCTGCGCCGCCGCAAACTCCTCAGCGGCATTCTCTACGGCATTTTCATCTGGCTGGTAATGAACATCGGCGTGTTGCCCATCGTATTCAAAGGGATGCCCCTCCCCGCTCCCTCCGCCGCATTGCTCGGCATAGCGATCGTAATCGTGGCTGTGGGAATTCCGATTGCTTATATTGTGTCGGGGCCGCGGCGGTGATCGGCAATTTCAACTGATTTTGAATGAAAGAAATATATCACGACAAAGTCCAGGGATACAAAACATCGGCCGCCGGTTTCATACCCGAGCTCAACAGGCTCTCCTACGAACGGCTCGCCGCCTTTCTGATCACCGGCGTTCTGATTATGCTGTTCGCCGCCAGCGGCTGGGTCGTTCCCGTGCTGCTAACGGCCATTATCGGTGCCGTGTGGTTTGTCCTGACATTACGCAGCTATAACCGCATTAACTCTGACAAAAAGCGGGCTGAGTTTTTTATTCGGATCAATGAGGCCGAGCTGCTGCGGGCAGACGGTGAATTGTCTGACTTTCCAGCCGGGGACGAATGGCTGCATCGCGGCCACGACTACGCTTCCGATCTTGACGTTTTCGGGCACCATTCGTTGTTTCAATTGCTTAACAGGACTACCACCCGGTCGGGTGCGCAACTCCTGGCGCATTGGCTTTCCGGCCCGGCCAACGGTGACACCATTGAAGAGCGGCAGGCCGCCGTGCGCGAACTGGCCCGTGAGGTCGACTGGCGGCAGGAATTCCAGGTTTCGGGCATGCAGTTCGAATCCGGCAAAAGTGATTACCAGCTGCTTTTGAAATGGTTAGAAGAACCAGCGCAGTTCCTGCCGTCGCGTAAAAAGTTGCTAACTATTAGCCTGCCGCTGGCGGCCATATCCAGCGTGGCATTGGGTTACTTCCTGTACCATTTGCTTTTTCGCCTCCACGATCTTTCCGGCATGCATTTGCTGCCGTTGGTACTGATGATGATCATCAACTCTGTTTATCTCCGAAAGTTCAATCAGGCATCCGAGCACATCATTCTTAGCACACAGCAGAACATCGGCATCCTCGGCGCGTACGAATCACTCATACAAACAATTGAAAAACAACCGTTCGAGGCAAAAAAACTGGCCGACCTACGCGCAGGTCTTAAACATAACGCCAGCTCCGCCGCAATCGAAATCGGTTCATTGAAAAGGATACTTGAAATGTTCCAGCAGAAAGGCACGCGCAATACCGTCGGCAAGAATGCATTTTATGGTATGATCAATAACCTGTGGCTGCTCGACGTTCACCTGATCCTGAGAACGGAGGATTGGAAATCGAGGAACCGCGACCATATCCACCCCTGGATTTCGGCGGTGAGCGAGCTGGAAGCGCTTGCGAGCATTGCCGGGTTCGCATATTCCAATCCCCGCTACACATTTCCTGAAATAACGACGGAACCCTATCTGATTGATTTCCGGACAGTTGGATACCCTTTATTAAAGCAAAAGAAGCGGATCAGCAACGACTTCACCATGCGTGGCCGCGGCGCTACCACCATGATCACCGGCTCGAATATGGCGGGCAAAAGCACATTTCTGAGGACGGTAGGCATTAACCTCGTGCTCGCATTCATGGGCGCGCCCTGCTGCGCGTCGCATGCACGCGTATCGCCCCTGCGCATATTCACGAGCATGCGCACGCAGGACAACCTCGAAGAATCGGTGTCGTCGTTTTACGCGGAATTGCAACGCGTCGAGCAACTACTCAGGCTCGTGAACGAAGGCGAACCTATTTTCTTCCTGCTCGACGAGATGTTCAAGGGGACCAACTCACAGGACCGGTTCCGGGGCGGCGTATCGCTAATCCGACAACTCAGCGAGCTCAATGCATTTGGCATGATTTCTACCCATGATCTCGACCTGGCTAAGCTAACCAGGGACTTATCGATTGAAAATTTCAGTTTCAACAGCGTGATCAGCAACGGCCAGATTTCATTTGATTACCGGCTTACCCGCGGCATTTGTACCGACTTCAATGCCAGCGAGCTCATGAAGCGCAGCGGCATACGAATACTGTCCGATATGGATGCTATTTAAAAGTGTCAGGCCTGCCTGACTACTTCTTCCAAGTATTCTTCCAATGTCGTATGCCCCTGCGCGCGGATCGTGCCATTTCCATCGGGCCGGGACTTGCCATTGATCACGGCCTCCGTCATTTCGACGAAATTGCGTGTACCATCCGCTGAAAAACCGATCGAACCGAGCGTTTTCTCCCAATCCTTCCTGGGAATTTGCTGTGCCTTGATTTCCTTATTCAATACCTCGCTGAATGCCTTCGCTACGTCCGATGAACTGTAACCCTTCGGCCCGTAGAGCTCGTAAATTGTCATATCGCTGTCGCCGTCGGCCAGCACTTCCGCCGCGAAATGGCCCACGTCCGTTGGGCATATCATCGGGATTTTGAGATCGACAGGAAAAAAAGTGGGCAGTACCCCGCTTTCTTCCGCCGATTCGAGGTAGCCGAGCCAGTTACTGAAATAATATGCAGGCCTGATGCACACCCGGGAGACGTCGATACCTTCGAATGCGTGTTCCAGCATGTAGGACATCACCAGGTTGCCCGTTCCCTCGCGGTGCTGCGCGCCCATCGACGAGAGCCCTACTACTTTTTGGATGCCGCCCGCCGCCAGGGCTGCGCTGTAATTGGTCAGGATGTCGTTCGTATCGCCGAGGACATTTTCTTCCTTACCGGTTTCGGGAGTCAACGCAAAAAGGGTCTCCCCGTCGCGCAGGGCGGATTTCAATGCGGACAGATTATGCGCATCGGCAATAGCAGTATCTGCTCCGCGCGATGTCAGCGCTTCGGCCTTCTCTTCATTTCTTACAACCCCTTTTACCGGTTCGTCCAGTTCCAACAGCCTTTCTACAACCGCCGAACCTACCCGGCCCGATGCGCCCAGAATGATATGTGCCATGATTTCCGTGTTTGTGATGATTTTGAAAATCCCCGGTTACATCAAAAATCAAACCAGCAACATTTCCGATCGGCTTCTTGTCTCAAACTTGGAGCATATGGTGCATTTGATCCACTTTCACCCGCCATTTGTCAAATCGATTTCCCCGTGCACGTCACGCCTCATTCTTTTGCAGCAGAACTTTGGTAAACGAATGCTATGGACCGCCGAGATTTTATGCAAACCGCTGCACTGGCAACCGGCGGGCTTTTCCTTTCCTTTTTTGTGCCCGATAAATCTGCGGCAGCCGCATTGCCTGCGCGGGATTTTTCGCCCAATGCGTTGCTACGGATCGAGCCCGACGACACCATCCGCATTATCGTCAATAAAGTCGAGATGGGCCAGGGAATATGGACTACGCTCGCGATGCTCATTGCCGAAGAACTGGATTGTGACTGGGCGCGCATCCGTGTGGAGCACCGGGTAATTGAAGGCCCGCAGCTCGACGAAAGTATGTGGGTACTTTCCACCGGAGGGTCTGACAGCACCCGCTCCGAGTTCGACCGCTACCGCACTGCGGGCGCCATCGCACGCACGATGCTCGTGCAGGCGGCCGCGCAGCGCACCGGCATTTCGCCGGAGCAATGCACCACTGCCGATGGCTACGTTCAAGCCGGAGCAAGCAGGCTGAGTTACGGTTCGCTGGCGGCCGATGCCGCCCTGCTGCCCATTCCGAAAGTAAACCTCCGCGACCGCAGCGAATGGAAACTGCTTCGCCGCTTGCCGCTGGGCCGGGCACCACGCAAGCCGGATGTGCCCGATAAGGTGAATGGAAAGGCGGTATACGGTATAGACATCCGCTTTCCCGGCTTGCTTACGGCCGTTTTGGAACGCTGTCCGGTGTTTGGCGGGAAGGCCAAATCTTTCGATGCGTCGGAAGCGCTGCGTGTGCCCGGCGTACGGAAAGTCGTGCAAGTACCCGAGGGCATTGCGGTAGTAGCCGGCCATACCTGGGCAGCCATGCAGGGACGGAAAGCATTACGCGTAGATTGGAATACCGACGGCAAAACCAACCCCGACACTGCACAACTATTTATCCAATACCGCGAAGTGGCCAGCCAACCGGGCATTAACGCACAAGCAAAAGGAAGCGTCGATAGTGCCTGGCAGCGTGCCAATGCGGTTTATGAGCAGGAATTTTGCTTCCCGAACCTGGCGCATTCGCCGATGGAAACCCTTAATTGCACGGTAAAACTATCGGCCGGTCAATGTGAAATATGGACGGCCACCCAATCGGCGTCTCTGCACCGGCAGGAAGTGGCCCGGTACCTGGGTTTCCGCGACGACCAGGTGACACTTTACACCCCGGCGATGGGCGGGAGCTTCGGGCGGCGGGGCTCTTTCAGGAACGATTGGGTGATGGAGGCCGTACATATTGCCCAGGCCTCTGGCGAGCCGATCAAACTCATCTGGACGCGGGAAGATGATATCCGGGGCGGTTACTACCGGCCTGTATATTTGCATAAGGTAAAAGTCGGGACTGACGCGGCCGGCATGCCCATCGCCTGGAAACACGATGTGGTCGGGCAATCGCTTTTTGTGAATACGGTTCTTGAAAAAGACATTGCCCCCAACGGCCTCGATTACAGCACGATCGACGGCGTAAATGGCTCTCCTTACATTGCCCGTTGCGCCCACCATTCGGTGGTACTGCATACGACCGCCAACAATATCCCGGTGCTGGCCTGGCGCTCGGTAGGCAACACGCATACCGCGTTCGTGATGGAAACGGCGATCGACGAGCTGGCTTTCCGGGCGGGCGCCGATGCCGTCGAATATCGTAAATTGCTGCTGGCCGGCCATCCGAGGCACCTCGCCGCATTGACTACCGCTGCCGAGCAATCAGACTGGGGCAAACCGTTGCCGGCGGGGCATTTCCGTGGCGTAGCAGTTCACACCGCAATGGGCAGCGTGGTGGCGCAGGTGGTTGAAATATCATATATGAATCAAAACCTGAAAGTCCATCGTGTGGTGTGCGCCATTGCATGCGGGCTGGCAGTGAATCCCGACGGCATTGCGGCACAGATGGAAGGCGGCATTATCTATGGGCTCACCGCCGCGTTGTTTGGGGAAATTACGATCGAAAAGGGTTCAATCCGGCAAAGTAATTTTCATGATTACCGCATGCTCAGGATGGAAGAAGCGCCCGCCATTGAAGTACATATCATCGAAGACGACGGCGCAATGGGCGGTGCCGGGGAGCCCGGTGTTGCGCCCATTGCACCCGCACTGGCGAACGCTTTCTTCGCAGCTACGGGCAGGCGTGTGAGAAACTTGCCTTTGCTTTCCAATATTTGATAAATTCGGGTATGCAAAAGGCGGTTTCCAAACTTTACCATATCCCATTCTGGCTGGCTTACCATTATTTGTGGTGGGTAGTGGCGATGGGTAATCCGTGGAAAGCCGCGCATAGCATATTGTTTTCGCCTTACGCGGCCAAATTTGCGTTTTACGTGGTCCTGCAAGCGGTGGCAGTGTATTTCAATTTGTATTACCTCATTCCGAAATACCTTGAAAAAGGCCGGTTC
>CAMLNK010000185.1 GCA_946481035.1 uncultured Dyadobacter sp.
CATTCGTCTGCAATAATATAGGTATTGGTCGAAATAAATGCATAATTCGGCGAAATTATTTTAGTTCGACAGCTATTTAAGATTACTTTAAACTCGCTAAGGAATGAACGCTTTGTGAAAGAATAAAAGACGCTATTGGCCATGATAAAAAAACTTAAAGGAATTGGATTTGGAGGAGGATTTAAAGGAGGTACCGCTCTGTTTCATATTAACCACGATTATACTTCATTTGCAAACATTGCCGGTAATCCGGCCCTGCCCGGTTTGATTTTAACGAAATTAAACAGATAATCTCTTGGTTCCTGGTACTCCCGGTCGCTGAATGCGTTGTTTTAATTTGGATATAAGCTGGAAAAGCGCAATTTTTATCTAAGAAAACAACAATCCGGGCTGGTACTGGAAAACGATAAACTTTTATAAGTAAAATGGGTGCTTAAAAATTGAAAAGCTCCTGGCATTTTGTCAGGGGCTTTTTTGTTTGCATTGCGCCAATGTAAATTGAATAATTTATTCATCAAAGATAAATAAACAGATATATTCTTGTAGCGAAATCTCGACAAGGTTGCCGGCGGGAAGAATAGATCGCGCATTTTCCTGACGGATTGCGTATATTAGTTAGCGTTCATAGATGCGGGCGGAATTTAACTTTCAGGTAATGATTGCGTCGAACAGATTCACTTAGTTTGCAGCCCTTTCCATACTCCTTTTATAACTATGACTAAACCTTTGACCTTTTTCGTCTTAATGCTCCTTACCCTCACCGGTTTCGCCCAAACGGGCCATGCCCCGAAGCAGGATTATCAGCTGATTACGGGAAAATCTATTGTTCAATCCAAAAACTGGTACTTGCTGACGCTGTTGGAATCGCTACCCGAAGTGAAATCTTTGCTGGAAAAAGACAGTGAACTGGCTGCTGTGGCGGGTTTGAAATACCAAAACCTTGAAACGTCGGTGAAAGAATGCAAGAGTGATTTCCTTTGCTATACCGGTAAAATGAAGTTTTCTGTCCAAGAGATTGAGGCGGTGGGGGCACGGCTCGAAGCGCTACACAGCGAGAATAATGCATTGGGAAAACTTGTAAAACAGCACCTTATTCCTTCCGGAACCTATATTTTATTTAAGGAGGCAAGTGAGAAAGCATTGCTGCGAAAGGCTTGGGAGCAGGATGCCAAAGGCATTAATCACACCATCGAGGTGTATGCGGAAGGTAAAAAGCCCAACTATCCGGCCATCGACTCCATTGAATTCAAAACTTTTGCCAAAAGCTACCCCGTACTGGTTTACGATGCGACGGAGGTTGTGCGTCAGGAAAAGAAAAATTCAAGTCTGTTTTTCGGCCCATCCATGCATTACGCGCTTCAATTCCTGGAAGTAAACGAAAGACATGAGGCTGCTGACTATGAGCCCATGGCCTCGACGGTCAATAAAGCGGCGTTAGAGCGTGTGAAGAAGATTGATTGGAATAAATTCAAATATACGCTGGTCCTCGTGCCCGGCGCGGGCCCGGACACCCACGATCGCGCATTGAGCGAAGGCGGAATGCTGCGCTGCCGCGTGGCTGCATTGCGGTATTTTGAAGGGTTGGCGCCGTACATTCTGGTTTCCGGAGGCCGCGTGCATCCCTTCAAAACGAAGTACAGTGAAGCATACGAAATGAAGAAGTTTTTGATGGAAACCTTAAAAGTACCCGAAAACGTGATTATTATGGACCCCCACGCGCGCCACACGACTACCAATATGCGCAATGGAGTGAGGCTGCTTTACCGCTACGGAATGCCGGTGGAAAAGCCGTGCCTGGTTTCCACAATTCGTTCGCAGAGCTATTCTATTACCAGTGAGGCTTTTGTGAACCGGTGTATGAGAGAAATTAACCACGTTCCCTACAAATTGGGCAAGCGGCTCAGCGAGACGGATTTTGAGTTTTATCCGGTGCTCGATGCATTGCATATCGATGCCGATGAGCCGCTTGATCCTTAGGTACTGGCAGTCTATTTTTTACCAATTAGCACATTTGCTCATTTCCTGAAGGCCGTTTGGTAAAAAATGACGTCTTGGATGGTCGTAGCCCTCGATGATGGTTGTGCTTTCGTGTAAATTCGGAAGCTATCAACCTCTATCAGGGCACACTATGGAAATGCATGAAGTACCATGCGGAAGATTCATCGATCCGCTTTCAGATTTCGGTTTCAAACGGATTTTCGGTTCCGAAGCCAACAAAGACATATTAATTGACTTCCTGAATGTGCTTTTTGCGGGAGAAAGGTACGTGGCTGATTTAACATTCAATCAAAATGAAAACAATGGACAGATTTCATTGCTCCGCAGGGCTATTTTTGATTTATGTTGTACGGGAGCCGATGGCGAACAGTTCATTATCGAAGTACAGCGTGTCAGGCAGGAGTATTTTAAAGACCGGTGTTTGTACTATTCTGCTTCTCTCATCCGCGACCAGGTAGGAGCAGGAATAGCGAACTGGAAATACGATTTGAAACCGGTGTATTTGATCGGTTTAATGGATTTCTGTTTTGAAGATTCCACAGATGACCAGTATCTCCATGAAATACGGTTAATTAAGAGGAGCAACGGTCAGGTGTTTTACGACAAGTTTGGACTGACATTCATTGAAATGCCGCGTTTTACGAAAGGTGAGTCGGAGCTCTCGACCGAGCTGGATAGGTGGCTGTATTTATTGAAAAATTTGAGTAACTTGGATAACGTTCCGACGGTTCTGGCAAAACCTGTTTATAATAAAGTTTTAAGAATAGCAGAAGTTTGTAACCTAAATCAACAGGAAAAGATGGCATGGGATGCATATTTGAAAGCCAAATGGGATAACGAAAATTCCATGGACTATGCGAAGAAGGAAGCGATGAGAGAAGGAAGAGCGGAGGGAATAAGAGCAGGGAGAGAAGAAGGGATGAAGAAAGGAATGAAAGAAGGAATTGAGGAAGGGATGAAGGAAGGGATGAAGGAAGGTATAAAGGAGGGAATTAAGGAAGGGATGTATGAACAGAAGCTTCTGACCGCCCGGCAGATGAAAAGCAAAGGTTTCGATATCCCGATAATCGTAGACATACTTGGTCTTACCCCGGAAGAAATAAGGAATGCGTAGTTGTCTGCTTCCTAAGAAAAAACATCAAAAGACTATCGCAGTAATCTCCCTATTAATCGGTCCTTCTTCACGGCTGACGTTGTAGATTGAAGATTTCCTGCACCATCTCCTGGCAGGTTCGGGATCGCGGGCTATTCCGTCGATTCCCCGAACCATGTCGCCGCTTCGCCCCGAAATTTTTACGATTGACCCTCCACCGGATTTTAAGCGCCCGGTGTTATGGAGAATTTTGATGCATCAATCTAAAATTCAGCCAATGAGAGCATTACTATTAGCCATGACATTTCTTTTCGCCGCTAACCTGTACGCACAGGAAGGCACGCAAACGATCCGCGGGACTGTCCGCGACGAAGTTTCCAAATCGCCGGTGATCGGGGCGTCGGTGCTGTTGATCCGGGAAGCCGGAGCAAATCCCGTTGGGGCGGTCACCGATATCCGGGGCGATTTCAGCATTGCCGGTGTGCCCGTGGGGCGCCAGTCGTTTCAGATCACGATGGTGGGGTATGAGCCGCAGCGATTGTCCAACGTGGTGGTTACGGCGGGGAAAGAGGTTGTTTTAAATGTAACCCTGACCGAGTCGGTGCAAAATCTGGACGAGGTGGTGGTTACTGCCGACCGCAAAAACGATAAGACCAAAACGAACAATGAACTGTCCCTTGTGAGCGGGCGGTCGTTTAATGTGGATGATACGAAGCGGTATGCCGGTGCGCTGGGCGACCCGTCGAGGATGGCCGCCAACTTTGCAGGCGTAGTGTCGGGGGATGATTCACGTAATGATATTGTGGTCCGGGGAAACTCGCCGTCGGGGACCCTATGGCAACTGGAAGGCCTCAATATTCCCAATCCCAACCATTTCGGCTCGTTAGCGGCGACCGGAGGGCCGGTAAGTATGCTGAACAACAACGTCCTCGGCAAATCCGACTTTCTCACAGGCGCCTTTCCAGCCCAGTATGGCAACGCCCTCGCGGCGGTATTCGACCTGCAATTGCGCGAAGGCAATAATCAGAAACATGAACTGATGGGGCAGGTAGGCTTCAACGGTTTTGAATTGGGTGCCGAAGGCCCGTTCTCAAAAAACTCGAAGGCATCTTTCCTTCTGAATTACCGGTACTCGACGCTGGGCCTTTTCAAAGCGCTCGGATTGGAGTTTGGAACGGGCACGGCCATTCCCGACTACCAGGACCTGAATTTCAAAGTGGCTGTGCCAGCCGGCAATAAAGGGAAACTGACGCTTTTTGGCATAACAGGAAGCAGCGACGTGAATTTCCTCGGAAATGAAGTAGATACTACGCTCACAAATATGTACGGAACCGAAAATACCAACACACGCGTCAAATATGGTACAAACATTTTCGGATTGGCCTACGAGCACAATCTTAGTCCTAAAACTTTTGCGAAACTGACTTTGGGCATGAGCACCACGCGCGAGCGGTTCAGCGGCGACTCGATCAGCAATCCGGCACGCGAAGCTTTCCTGAGTGCCGAGGCGAAGTACAACACTTCCAAATATTCGGCGGTATTGAATGTAAGGCATAAAATGAATGCAAAAAGCAGCTTCTACGGAGGTGTCACCGTGGATTTGCTCGATTTCGATCTGTATAGCCGCTCGATTTACCAGGGCGGGAAGGTAGATACCGTCCGTGCGAATGTGAGCGGGGAAAAAACGGTACTGACGCAGGCTTACGCGCAATGGAAGTACCGCATTTCGCAGGGACTGATCTTTACGACAGGGCTCCATTTTCAGCATTATGATTTAAACAATAATGTCGCTGTGGAACCGCGGGCCGGTTTACAATATGCATTCGGCAAAGGGCAATCGGTGAGCCTAGGGTATGGTTTGAATAGTCAGACGCAGAATATTTACACTTATTTTGTACAAACGCCGGGTGAGTCGGGGCCGGTGCGGACCAATAAAAATCTGGGTTTTACGAAAAGCCACCATTTTGTGCTGAGCTATCAGAACCGCCTGACGGAAAACCTGTTGCTGAAAATCGAGCCGTACTTCCAGCAATTGTTCGACGTGCCGGTTGAGCGACGGACTTCCACTTATTCCGCATTGAATATGGGCGCTTCTTTCGGCCCGTCGGACCGGGATAGTTTGGTAAACGAAGGCTCGGGCCGTAATATGGGCGTCGAACTTACTTTGGAAAGGTATTTCAGTAAAGGCTATTACTTCCTGCTTACGACTTCATTGTTCGACTCAAAATACGAAGGCAGCGATAAGGTGGCGCGTAATACCGCCTTTAATACCAAATATGTGCTTAATGTGCTAGGAGGTAAGGAGTTTCGGATCGGTAGCAGTAACATTCTTAGTGCAAATATCAAGACCTCGCTCGTGGGTGGAAAATATATCACACCACTTAACCTTGCCGCATCGCGGGCCAGAGGCTCGGCCGTTTACGACGAAAACCACGCCTACTCGCTCCGGCAAAGCGCGTATTTCAGGACGGACATCCGCTTTTCCTATCGCCGGGAAATGCGCCGGAGTACCATGGAGTTTTCGATCGATTTACAGAATGTGACCGCCCGCAAAAACATTTTCCAGCAGACCTATAACCCGCGTACCAATCAGCTGGTGAACCAGTACCAGCAGCCATTTTTCCCGGTGCCGTATTTCAGATATACATTTTAATTGAAATTTGGCGGGTAAACGAGTAGTTTGCCCGTCGATATTCATTGCGATGAAAGAAAAGGCTTACACGCTCAATGACAGGAAATGGCGCATCGTCGGTATCCCGCTTATGGGGATGGTCATCGCATTGATGATCAATTTCGACGAGTTCCTGAAACTGAGCCGGTTTTTCTTTCTCAGTGCTTTTTTTTCCACTTTGCTTACCCTCACGTTCTGGGAAGGCAACCGGTACATTATCACCTGGATGCGCCGGATTTTTCCGGAATATAGCCAAACCGGCAGACGGGTGGCTGCCGAGGCGGCGCTCGCGGTGGCGTATGTTTTCCTGGTGTCGCTGCTGCTCGATGAACTCTATTACAAACCGGTTTACCACGTGAGCGTGCTCGCAATGGGTTTCCGGATCAGTATTGTACCGACGGTGATCGTGTACCTGGTCTATGAGGCGGTTTATTTTTTTGATGCCTGGAAAATGAATGTAAGGAAAACGGAAGCGCTGATGCGCGAAAATGTGCAATCTCAGCTGGAAGTTCTTAAAAATCAGCTCGATCCGCATTTTCTGTTCAACAGTATGAATACCCTGGCGGCGCTGATCGACGATGAGAATACAGCCGCCCAGGACTATCTTGAAAGGTTATCGGATGTGTACCGGTATGTGCTCGTTAGCCGCAACAAAAACACGGTACTGCTGAGTGAGGAAATAGCATTTGTGGATGCTTATGTGTATTTGAATAAAATCCGTTTCAGGGAAAACTTGCAAGTGGAAAAGCAACTTTCCGAAGCTGTATTGACGCAACAAATTACGCCGCTGAGCCTGCAAATGCTGGTCGAAAATGCGATCAAACACAATGCGGCCTCACGAGAAAACCCTTTGCAGATCATGATCCGCGAGGAAAACGGAGGGTATCTGGTGGTCGAGAATAATATTTCAGAGAAGACCATTCTCGAAAAATCGACGCGGGTGGGGTTGCAGAATATTATTAACCGGTACAGTTTGCTTACTGATCGGGAAGTGAAAATAAATCGTGATGCCGACCGGTTTACCGTGAAAATCCCGCTGCTGGGCCAGTTAACCGAATAAATAATGACACCAGGGCAATCGCCCATTGCTATGAAAATACTGATTATTGAAGATGAATATCCCGCAGCGGAAAGACTGGAAAAGCTGATCAAAAAGCTCGATCCGCGTATGGAGGTGTGCGCGGTGCTGGAAAGCGTCGAAGCAGGCCGGAAATGGTTTGCGAATGCAGAACCGGTCGACCTTATTTTTTCCGACATTCAGCTGGCCGACGGCCTGAGTTTCCAGATATTCGAGGAGTTCCCTGCGCATCGCCCGATCATTTTCACGACTTCGTACGACGAGTACGCGATCAAGGCATTCCGAGTGAAAAGCATCGATTATCTTTTAAAACCCATTAAGGCACCCGAGCTGGCTGAGGCGATCCGTAAATACGAGAATATCCGGGAGGAGTTTTCGCCAAAGGCTTATGCCAGAAAGGTGGAAACGTTGCTCGATAGTCTCGAAATGACTAAAAAGCCCTTCAAAACGCGATTTCTTGTAAAAAAC
>CAMLNK010000186.1 GCA_946481035.1 uncultured Dyadobacter sp.
CCCATTTAGCCGCATTCTGCCGGATCAGTTTCATGCCCTGCATAGCGTCCATCAACGGTACTTCATGCTGGTGCGCCATCGCTTTTTCGTTGGGTAAGCGATATTTGAGTACAAAGGCCGAAATGCCGCGCTCGTTGAACCATTTGGCAAAATCACTGCCTTCGTGCGAAGCAGCCAGTATGCCATAACCGCCGCCCGGGCAGATCATTACCGCAGCCCCTGTTGCTTTGTCCTTCGGCGCAATGTAGGCCGCGAGGGTTGGAACGGTTACGCCGCTGATCCGCAGGATTCCCTGGGCATCGGTTACCGACTTTTCTTCCACCTCACTCTTTTTGAAATTAGGGATTTTGCCTTCGGGCCAAAGACTAATGGTTTCTGTTTGTGCCATAGATGGGACTGATAACGCGAGCAGGCTCAAAACGGTAAGGATACGTGCTGTTTTTTTCATTGAATCTCCTGACTTTTCCTCAAAAAGACGCGTTTTGAGACAATATACCCTCAAATAGCCGGTAACCATCGTTTTACTTCCACGTCGAGCCGGGTGGGATCGTCTGCCGTCACATTAACGAGCTGGAAATGGCTGTTTTCGGTGAGGCTTTTCCAGCGCCAGTCGAGCTGGCTGATTGTCGCAGTTCGCCCGTCGGAAAGCCACCAGGCCGTAAGCAATTCATCGTTCCCCTTTTTCAGACTGCCCACGTAAACGACGGTACCCGCGACGTGCTTTTTTGAAATGCGGCTCAAATGGTAACCGGAGCCCGTCCAGCACGTAACCGGGCTGTGTTCCGAAGAGTAGAATGCGGGGATGGGCTTAATGTAAACAAGTGCGTGCCCGTTTCTGAACTGGGCGACGCCACTTTGGAGCTGTTGCATTGCGTACCCTTCGGGGACCACAGCTTGCGTACCTTTTGCTGATCGGATATTGATGGCCGGTTTTTGTAAACAAATGAATGCGCAGGCAGCGAGCAATAGTAAGTGCCCTGGTACCAGGAGCTGTGAGTGGTTTTTGGCCGGTATTTTCTGTGTAATGATTGTTTTGCCAAAACGGCGGTACGCATACCGAACGATGAATATCAGCGGGGCTGCGACATAAATTATCAGGCACGCGATGCCGGCGAAGTCGTGCAGGGCGTTGTCGGGCGCGATGCGCAATAGTACGAGCATGATGATGCGCATGAGGTTTCCGATGGTGTTTAATGCAAATGCGAGCAGTATCAAAATTATCTGATAGCCCAAAGGCAGCGTTTTCTGACATTGCAATCGGAAATGCACAATGAGGAAGATCGCTGCCAGCAGCGCAAAACCGGTCATTTGGAGACCCATACAGGCAGGTTCGACTGAAAATTCGGCGCCGTTGAGCAGAATGCTGTTGCCTTCGATCGTGACGGGCAGCCCGGCAGCTTGCAGGAACAACCCGGCGCAGGCGGATATTTGCAGGCGGATCGGGAAGGTGAAAACTTCGGAAACGTACCTGAATATGGGAGAAATGATCAGCAATACCAGGAAAAAGTACCTGTTGAGTCTTCCGAAGAGGTTTTCTGTCGCGAACAGCAATGCAAAAACCAGCAGCAAAAATCGCCATGAAAGTTCTTGTCCGAAACAGCAGATCAGAATCAAAATGGCAACCACCGGTGCAAGTCGCCACGACTTTTCGCCCGGAGGAAAACCGCGCAGCAGCATAGGAATAAGCACTACGCCCATCCAGAATGTGGCATCGGCATTGATATAGCCCTGAACAAAGAAAATTCCCGAAATGCCCAGGTAGGCCGCCGGAAAAGCGGCCCGGACAAGGTTTCTAGTGAACATAATGGCGGAATGTAAAATAGCCGGCGAGCGTGCAGAACAGGATAATGAGCAGCCATTCATGCGGCTCTGGCACAGCTCCCGCCGTTTTCAAGGTTGCATTGCCGAGGCTGTTCTTGCTTTTCCGGATGTCGAAGCGGTCATAATCTTCGCGGGTTTCAAGCACCACCATGCTGGAAACGGGTGTTACAATATGTGCCATTTCGGCCTCTGCGATCAGTCTTGCATTCGAAATAGAGTCCGTCTGGAAGGCATGGTTGAGAAAGCGGCCGCCTACCTGTTTCATAATGTGGTTGTAGGCAAAAAGCCTGAGCAAATGGTCGGGCGCGTGGCCGGAAGGCGCTCCTTCGGTTTCACGGATCTGGATATCAGCCCTTTCGATGCTGATAATCGACGGGTCCGTTTCGGGGTCGGAAGGGAACTGGTTTCGCGAAATCATTTCCTGCAATGCCTTCCAGTCGGTTTTTTCCGCGCGTATGATGCTGAGCTCATTCAGTGATTGAATATAGGAAGATACGTCGTCGCCAATCGTGAAGGTACGCAAGCCCTGTGGCGCATGGCTGCTGAGCGTTTTCGAAAATGGCGCATTCGCAAGGTCACGAAGCGTCGGCGATACTGCCGTCGACTTGGTAATCAATAATGCGTTTGCAGGATCAGGAATGTATTGCACTGGGAAAAGGGAGAAATTGAATGCGGACAATGCTTTAAACTGCTCGTCCTTATTCGCTTCGGTAAGCCTGATCAACCGCTCGTTCGCCACGAATACCGGGCGGTTTCTGACAACCGGCCACAATGCGTCGAGTTCGCGTTGGGTCCACGCCTGGTTGATGTCGAGGTAATAGGCCTTTGCATTAAAATTTTCAAGTGTTTTATGAAGTGGCTCCACCGTGTAGGTCTTCCCGCCAAATGCGAAGCTTTCCTCAGTGACGGGCGAGCGTTTAAAGCCGGCATGCCAGGCCGACTGGTAGGTGCCCTGATGAAGGATAATGCCCGGGGATACGCTGGTGGGCTCGAACGAAAGATGCGGAGCCTGCATTTCCTTCGGAAAGTCAAGCCGGATGGTTTCGGTAGCTTTTTCGGCTCCCGGGCCTTTGAACCAGATGTTTTCATAAACCAGCTGTGCCCCGTCGGCTTTCAGCGGGGTGGTTATGCCGAGCTTAAACTTCCGGTTTTCCTCTGCTGTACAGGGGAATACTTTCACTTTTACCATATTTCCCTCCTGCCAATGTACCACGGAAGGATCGCGTGATTCCACGCCGACGATCGTTTTGTAAGCCGAATCGGCCTTGGCTTGTGTCGTCAGCAGCCCTTTTTCTTCAATGCCATTGATCCACAATGAAAGCGAGCTCACCACTGAGCCTTCGGGGAGAAAGAATGTATAAAGCGCCTCCTCCTGCCAGCGCGGTGAGCCGGAATGATTGGCAATACTGATGGTTTTTTCCGTGTAGGCGATCCGTATGTGTGGGTAAATGCGCGCCTGCGTGAGCACGTTGGCCGTGCGCAAGTCGCTGCCCGACCACAGCCTTTCCTGGGTTTCGTGGTGGGAGTCGTAAAGCACATTCAGAATGCTGATCTGCTCTGCGTCCGCTAAGTTGAGTTTCTGGGTGAAGAAAGAGGCGATCAGAACGAGTGGGTCATGTCTCACGATAATGTCGGTACTGCTGCGTGCGGAGAAGATGCCGCCGGTCTGGGCGAGCTGATACACTTTTTTGCCCATGAGTACCCTGCGCGTGATCCAATCATCCTGTACCTGGCGGGCAAGCACCACCCACTCGGGCAAATCGTCGTTTGGGCGCGTAGCAATGCTATTGGCCTGATATTGCATAGCCATAGTGATCCGGTGCCACTTCACCGAGAAATAAACCGTAATCGCAATTGGGATAACAATGCCGGCCAGTATTGCCGGTTTGAACTCGTGCCACCGATGACTGAGCAAGCGGAGGTATGTAGTAGAGAGTAGCAACGGCACAAAACTGTGTGCCGATATTCCCAGCAGGAGCAGCCCCGGAATACTCAGCAGGTAATAAGGAATGAGATAGAGTGCATAGTAAATCCAAAGCACGGCCGAGCAACCAATCAGGGCAAACAGAATGGATCTGAGCGAAGGCGGCAGATATTCCTCCCAGGTGAATGCGATGGCCGAAACCCCGGCGATGACAATGGCAAACATCAGCCACGGCGCCGACGGATTGAATACCGGTAACTCGCGATTCAGCGCAAAGCAGCTGACGAGCCATACGTATCCCAGGAGCAGGCGATGGTGCAGATATTCCGAGCGTTGCTTTTTCCAGAACGCGCGCAATTTTCCGGCATTCAACAGCCAGACCGTATAAATCGCCGCCAGGAGCCATGGAATGACAAAGGCTGCGTCCGCCAGAGATTTCGTAACCATCCAATAGAAAATGGAAAAGCTGAATAACAGGCAACCCAGCCCAACTTTGTAGTCGAAATCAAAACGGGGGGTACTTTCAATGTCAGAACCGGTTGTTTCGGGTAGATTCGGTTCCTGCGGATCATGTACTGTAAATTGTTCCATCATGTCGATATTTAAAAGTACTTTTCATTTCAAAGTAAAATTACAAAATCGATATAACCAACATTTGTTGCTCCATTAACTTACGATTGTTGAAAATCGGTTATTTAACGGTGTATTGCGAGACCGGTTTCAGGGTTTGGGCGGATTGATCATGATATGCGCACGGTGCGTGCCCGGGTCCATAATCCACGGCATGCCCGGTACGTCCGGTTTCAATGGTAGCCCGGTGCTTTCGGCAGTCGCAAAGGGAATGTAGACAACATAGCGCAGGTAACCGTTTTTGAGTGAGCCGGTTGCGGCGTCATAGTTATCCTTCGAGCCGGACAAAACGTATAGGGTAGATGATTGCTTCGGCATTTTCAGTTTGCCTTCCTTCACTTCCTTTTCGCGGATATCAAAAATCTCTTTCTGGTTCTTACCCTCTTTGGCCAGCACACGGCCCCGCTCCATAAACGCGTCCAGTTCGGCGAGGTAGCACGAAACGCTGATGTCCTCCTTTTTCGGGTCGTCGGCCAGACAAACGAAGTCGTTACTGCCCTCGCGCAGGATTTTGAATGTACCATCGGCAGCATAGCCGTACACTTTTGCACCCGCCTGCTTGTCCGACGGTGCGGCCATTACGGCAGTCTTGATCTGCACGTCGGCGGGAAGGATATTCTGGGCTGAAATCTCAGCGGCGACACAAAGTGCCAGGCAGGAAAAAAAAGTCTTTTTCATGATAGTAAATATAAGTAGGTGGCCTCTTATACACGTAATTAAAATTATTATTGTAAAAATGACACGTATCGGCGTTGGGTCAGGCTAATGCTTTCTGATTCAAGGCCAAAAAGCGCTCGATTTACCTATGAACCTCAAAAAATCGCTTATCCTCTTTCCCGCCGGTTGCTTGCTGGCAGGTCTGATGGTCGCCTCTTATCAGCGTTCGAACCCCAGTACGATTGACGCCGCTTCGGCCGATACGCTTTACAAAGACCTTACGGATGCCCAAAAGCGCTCGTCGAGGTATGCCGTAGCAGGCCTGACGACCGCAAACGGCCTGGAAGCAACCCTGTTCACCTCGGAACCGACGATCACCAACCCGACTAACATCGATGTGGATCACCTCGGAAGGGTATGGGTTTGCGAAGCGTATAACTATCGTCCGGCCATTAACGGTAATCCTACGAAAAACGAGGGCGACCGCATTGTGGTGCTGGAAGATACCAACGGCGATGGCAGGTCCGATAAATCGACAGTCTTTTACCAGGGGGCCGAGATCAATGCGCCACTGGGTGTTTGGGTGATGGGTAACAAGGTAATCGTTTCCCAAAGTCCGTACGTGTGGCTCTTTACCGACGAGAACGGCGATTTAAAAGCCGATAAAAAAGAAGTCATTTTCGAAGGCATCGGCGGCGACCAGCACGACCACGGCATGCACGCATTTGTGTTCGGGCCGGATGGTAAATTGTATTTCAATTTCGGAAATGAAGGCGACCGCCTGCTCGACGGAAAGGGTAATCCTGTGGTGGGCAAAGACGGAAAGCCGATCGATTTCTCGAAGCTGAAACAAGGTATGGTCTTCCGCTGCGATCCTGATTTTACCAATATTGAAGTGCTCGGAAACAACTTCCGGAACAATTTCGAAGTGGCGGTCGATAGCTACGGTACCATGTGGCAGTCCGACAACGACGACGATGGCAACAAAGGCGTGCGTATCAACTACGTTATGCAGTACGGCAACTACGGCTACACCGACGAAATGACGGGTGCTGGCTGGCGCGCCAACCGCACCAATATGGAAGATTCGATTCCTTACCGTCACTGGCATTTGAACGACCCGGGTGTGGTGCCCAACCTGCTGCAAACCGGCTCAGGTTCGCCTACCGGTATGGTGGTTTATGAGGGCAAATTACTTCCAAAGGAGTTTTGGGGACAAATGATCCACTGCGAACCAGGGCATAATGTGGTCCGTTCGTATCCTGTTGAAAAGTCGGGAGCGGGTTATTCTGCCCAAATTGTTAATGTGGTGGACGGCAAACGCGATCAATGGTTCCGGCCTTCGGACGTTTGCGTAGCACCGGATGGTTCCCTGCTTGTTTCCGACTGGTACGATCCGGCAGTGGGCGGTCACCAGGCAGGCGACCAGGGCAAAGGCCGCATTTACCGCATTGCGCCGGTGAATACCCCTTACCGCATTCCAAAAACGGATTTTACAACAGTAGCGGGTGCGGTGGAGGCATTACAAAGCCCCAACCTTTCGATCCGTTACCACGCATGGACTACTTTGAACGGAATGGGTGCCAAGGCCGCACCGACACTTGAAAAGCTTTTTGCGGACAAGAGTGCGGAACCTCGTATGCGTGCCCGGGCATTGTGGCTGCTCAGCAAATGGCCGTTTACCGCGAAGAAAACCGTCGATCGGGCCATTAAAGATGCCAATTCGGACATTCGCATCGCAGGCCTTCGCGCAGCTTCGGAGTCGAAGCACCTCGATGTGATTCCTTATATCAAAACATTATCCAAAGACACCGAGCCACAGGTTCGCCGCGAATGCGCATTGCTTTTGCACCACAATCCGTCGACGGAGGCACCTGCATTGTGGGCAGCCCTCGCACAGCAATATGATGGAAAGGATCGCTGGTACCTCGAAGCCCTGGGAATCGGTGCCGATGCGCAATGGGACTCGTTCTTTAAGGCATGGCTCGGCAAAGCAGGCGTCAATCCGGTGGCTACGCAGGCCGGTAAGGACATTGTGTGGCGCTCGCGCGGGAAAGAATCGGTTCAGTTGCTGGCTTCGCTTGCGGGAGATCCTACGGTGGATTTGAAAAGCAGGTTGCGTTATTTCCGCGCATTCGACTTCAATTCGGCAGGTCGTGAAAAATCGATGGCATTGCTGAAACTCACCAACGGGTCGGGCAAGGATCAGGACAAAGTAAATGAGCTGGTAATGCGCCACCTCGATCCCGCATTTGTAAAACAGACGCC
>CAMLNK010000187.1 GCA_946481035.1 uncultured Dyadobacter sp.
CGGGTCACGCCTGACCGGGTCACACCCTATTAAGGTAATCCGAAAATCACAGCCAAATAAACAGCAATGGCGGCCCGGTTTCAGCGGGCCGCCATTCAGGATAAATGCTTATTCAGAAACGTGCGTTACTGCGCCGCCGATGCCAGCACTGCCTGTGCACTCATTACAACCATCAGACTGCCGGATGATTTCGAAGGGTTTACAAAAATCATATACACATCGTGCGGCTTACCGTCCGCAGCCGGAAGTTTCACCGGAATGTCCAGGGTCGATGGCTTGAAATCGAGCTTGTCCGACGGTTCGAGGAATGTCGATTCGCCTATCACTTTGCCCGTCGGGCTGTCGAGCCGCAGCTCTACCTTTCCGCCCGAAGCATTCAATTGTGGTTTCGGCGCCATAGCCATGACGCGGAAAGCGGAAACGCCGTTGAGATCGACCTGTTTCAAGCCCATAAAAGCACCCGATTTCGAAGGGATAGCCAGATTATTGCCGCCATACGACATTTTATTGACATTGTCGTATACATCAAAACCGTGTACGTCCAACATCGAATTGCGTAGCACGAACGTTTGCTCGGAACGCAGCGCAGGCAAACCTTTGGCCCCCTTATCCTCGTATGCGGCGCGCACTACAAACACGCCCTTACCCTTGTCGCCATTCGGTAACGCGGCGGTGTAGCTGCCCTTCACCGGCAGCGAAGCATTGGCAGCCGCGTCTCCCGACAGGTTCAGAATATATTTCACCATTTCCGAAGCGTCGGCGGCCGAAAGTTGCGGGTGCGCGGCCATAGCCGTTTCGCCCCAAACACCGCCCCCGCCGTTGATCACCTTCTTCGTAAGTGTCTCCACTGCCGAACCATTGCCTTTGTATTTGCGGGCAACGTCGGTATAAGCGGGGCCGATCGATTTCTTGCTGATAGCGTGGCAGGCTTTGCAATCGCTCGCTTCAATGAGCTTTTTACCTGTTGCAAACGCGGCCGCCGCATCAGCGGAGCGGTGTCCCTGTGCAATAGCGACTTTGTCGAAACCTTCGGGCAGGTAATCGATATTCACGGCTACGCGGTCTTCGTCGATGCCGTTACCCAGTGCGCCATCCTCTTTGTCTTTCACTTTCACATCATATTGGAACGGCTTTCCCGGCACAAAAAACGACTTGTTGGCTCCCGGCATATCCAGGCTCAGCACCGGCGCTTCGTTACCGACCGTCACGTCCAGCGATTGCGTCGAAATGCCGCCTTTGCCGTCATTCACCGTCAATGTAGCTTTGTAAAGACCTACTTTGGCGAGCGCAAGCTGTGCATCCTGGGTATTGATGGTTTTGGTAAATCCATTTTTAGAAGTGATTTTCCACGAATAGGTCAATGCGTCCCCGTCCGCATCGTCGGTGCCGGCCGCTGTAAGTTTCAATGCCAGCGGAGCCGAACCACCCTGCTTGTTAGCGGCCATTTCGATCTTCGGCTTGCGGTTGCCGCCATTGTATTCGATGCGGATCAGGCGGGCGTCGTCGTTAGCGGAGAACCAACCCGAGCCGTATTCCAGCATGTACAGGTCCCCGTTTTGTGCAAATTCCATATCCATCGGGTTCGAGAACTTGTAGCTCGGCATAAAGCGCTCCATTGAAGTATAATTACCTTCCTTATCCATAGTAACGGCCATAATCCAGCCGCGCATCCATTCATAAGCAAGCAGTTTGCCGTTGTAATAAGCAGGAAAGGCTTGCTGCGCATTCTTGAAATCGTCCGAATAAAACACCGGGCCAGCCATCGCATTGCGCCCTCCCGCACCCACGAGCGGGAACTCCGGCGAAGCGTCATAAGGGTACCAGATAAACGCCTTCTGTGCGGGCGGCAACACTTTCAGACCGGTATTGCTGGGTGAGTTGTTGGTTGGTGCGGCCACGTCCCATTTCTCTCCCGACTGGTTTGCCGTAAAGTCATATTTGTTGTAAGCCTTATTATCGCCCACAAAATGCGGCCAGCCGAAATTACCCGGCTTCCGCGCCTGCCCTACCTCGTCGTGACCTGCCGGACCGCGGTTAGCATCGGGTTTGGCGGCATCGGGACCTACCTCCCCCCAATATACGTAGCCGGTATGCTGGTCCACCGAAATGCGGAAGGGGTTGCGGTGACCCATCGTGTAAATCTCAGGGCGTGTTTGTGCGGTGCCTTTCGGGAAAAGATTGCCTTCCGGAATCGTGTACGTTCCGTCGGCTTGCGGTTTAATGCGGATAATCTTGCCGCGCAAATCGTTGGTATTGGCCGATGATTTCTGCGCATCCCACGCCTCACGGCCTGCACGCTCGTCGCTCGGGCTGTAACCGTTGGAGCCGTGCGGGTTGGTATTGTCGCCGGTCGAAAGGTACAGGTTACCATCCTTGTCCCAGGCAATGGAGCCCGCGGTATGGCAGCATTCCTCGCGCTGGGTGGGCACATCGAGCAGTACTTTGCGTGAAGCAAGGTCCAGCTCGTCGCCTTTCAGCTCAAAGCGTGCGAGTACGTTCTTCGACTCGTTCGGGTCGGAATAATAGAGGTAAATCCAGTGGTTTTGTGCAAAATTCGGGTCTTTATTCAATCCCAGCAAACCATCCTCGCCCATCGACTCCTTGCCTTCCTTACTCACATATTTCGTGCTCACGGGCAGCTTGGCAATGGTTTTCAGTTCTTTCGTTTTGGTATGATAAAGCAATACCTCGCCTTTGCGCTGGATAAACAGGATCCGGCCATCGCCAAGCACGCTCAGTTCCATGGGTTCATCCAGTTTTTCGGCCAGTATTACCTTGGAAAAGCGGTTTTCTTCCGGCCGTGCCTTGGTAAAATCGACCGGTTTGGGCGTATCGCCGCCGGTGGTGTAGCGAATGCCTGCCCAGAGGTGGTTCAGGAAAAGCGGCTCTTCGAAAGTTTCGTCGGTATGCCCCATCGCGGTGTAGAACGACCGGCCGCCGTCGAACTCCTGGTACCAGCTCATCGGGTGAAAATCCGGGTTTTTACCGCCGGTATAACTTTTCTCGTCGATTTTCAGGACGACGTTGATTTTGGGGGAAATGTTTTTGAAACTGTAAAATTCATCGCTCCGCTCAAATTCGTCGGGCATTCCCTGGGTCGCCCAGTGGTTTTTCTGAGTGACGATAAACTTCCCTTTCTGCACATTATTCGGCATCGGGTGGTCGAGGAACCAGGCGCCCGCCAATGCGCCGTACCACGGCCATTCGTATTCCGTATCGCTGGCCGCGTGAATGCCTACGTAGCCCCCGCCCGCCTGAATGTAACGTTCGAATGCACTCTGCTGGTCGGCATCGAGAATATCCCCGGTGGTATTGAGGAAGATCACCGTGTTGTATTTTTTCAGATTACTTTCTTTAAACTGGGCCGCATCTTCCGTAAAGCTGACGCCGAAACCTTTTTCGGCCGCCATTTTGCCCAGCGCCTTTTTCCCTGCCTCGATCGACGGGTGCCTGAACGCCGCCGTTTTGCTGAAAACCAGCAGCTGCATTTTGGGTGCCTGCGCCATTACGTGCCCCGCGAGGAACCATGCGCAGCAAAGCAGCACACCCTGTATTTTTTTCTTCATCCGGTTAGGTTGTTTGAATTAGTGACTTTCAAATGTACGGGAAAAATAAACTATTGTCTATATTTGAGACAATAAAATTTATCCCAATTAATATTCTATTCATACAAAATAACACTTTCTGATCCCTGGTTTGAAGACCGGGGCAATTTGACTTTTTATGCATTCACCGAGCGAACAGGATTATATACAACAGCTTTCTATCGACTGCGTCATTTTCGGGTACCAGAATTCCCAGCTCAGCGTGTTGGTACCCAAACTAAACTTCCGGGGCGATTTCTGGGCTTTGCCAAGCGGTTTTATTTACCAGAACGAAGGCATCGACGAAGCCGCACGCAGGATACTCGAAGACCGCACGGGCATCAAAGACATTTACCTCGAACAATTCAGGGTGTTCGGCGATGCTCCGCGGTCGAATATCCGCTTCCTGGAACGGCTGATCGAGCTCAATCAGGATACCCTGGGCGACAAACGTTTCGACCGCAAGGAATTCGACTGGATTACCCGCAGGTTCGTTTCGATCGGTTACTATGCATTGGTAGACCTCAATAAGGTAGTCCCGCGGAAAACCGAGCTCGACGAATCCATCGACTGGTACCCCGTTCGGGCATTGCCGCCGATGATCATGGACCATCACGAAATGGTAAAATGCGCACTGGAAACTTTGCAGCTCAACCTCGACCAAAAGCTCATCGCATTCAATCTGCTTCCCGAAACATTCACGATGCGCGAGGTACAGGAGCTCTACGAATCGATCTTCAACCGTGCTTTCTCGCGGAATAACTTTCAGAAAAAGATCCTCGACCTGAACGTGCTCGAACGGCTGGAAAAGAAGTTTACCGGCGCTGCCAACAAAGCACCATTCCTGTACCGGTTTCAAAACGAGGATACTCAAACCAGTAGTTGAACGGGCCGCCTGATGCCTGTGGCTGCAAAGCTACAAACGCGTCGGCGGAGAGCCACCATTAATCACCGGCGGGCGGTGAATCTTTGCAACGTGAAAGTTAAGTCCGCCCCGTGATAATGAAACCTGAGAGCAACCTGAAAGTATTAGTATTCGATTTACATCCTATTTCCCGCAAAGGCATCCGGCTTCTGCTGGATACCATGGACCTGCGCATGAAAGTGACCGAAGCCGGTCGCGTGCGTCAGCTTTACAAACTGATAACTACCCAGCGCTTCGATCTCGTAGTAATGAGCGTGAACGACGCCGAACGCCTCGATAGCGAGTTGATTTCCACTATTCTTCCCAAGACAGTAGTCCTTTACACCGAAGAGGGCGCTGAAAACGCCATGGACCTGATGGCTTTGGGCGGCGGCGCGTGTATGTCAAAAAAATGCAACGACATCGCATTGAGGGAGGGCATTTCGGCTGTGCTCCAACAACGCCGGTATGTGTGTGCAACCACACAGGCTCATGTGAATGCCGAATACTGGCGGTTCAGGGCAATCCGGAACGGCGCAGGCAGCTACCGCCCCCGCATACGCCAGCTTACCAGCCGCGAATCGGAAGTGGCATCCCTGCTGAAAACCGGCATGAAAACCGGCGAGATCGCCGACCGCCTTCAGATCCAGCTCAGCACCGTAAGTACCCTGAAAGCCCGCGCATTCCGCAAACTTTCGGTGACTAATCTCGTGCAAGCGATCCAGACACTCGACTAACGTATACCAAATACCGGACTACCCCAGACCCCTATCATCACCATGCTCAACGTAATTTTATACGACTCCCACCCGATTATCCTGAGAGGCCTTAAAGAGTTTTTCAAAAATCTCGGAAACGAATTCACATTCTTTGAAAGCAATACCGTGAGCGGTGTTTCTAAGTTTCTTGCAGCCCATCATATCGACCTGATAGTAGTCGGGATAAACGAGAAGACAGGCATCGACGCCAGGATCACTCAAAAACACAGCGCCATCCCCTGGGTGATTATGTACAACGACAATCTTTACAAAAAGGCTTTGTCGCTGGTACTTTCGGGAGCAAGCGCATGTATTTCCAAGGGCTCCCGTGACCAGGAAACGGAAAAATGTTTGCGGGAAGTGCTCGACTCCCGGCGGTATATCTGCGAAAGCACACTGCAAAAATTCGGCTACGAATTCCTGTTCGACCCCATCAATCAGGCCCAGATACGCAACTTCCTCAAATACAACCTGCAAAGAAAGCCCAACAAGCTTTCTCCCCGCGAGCAGGAGGTCGCCAACCTGCTGGTCAGCGGCATGAAAACCTCGGAAATAGCGACGACATTGAACGTCCGGCATAGTACCGTCAGCACCATTAAGCGGACGGTCATGTTGAAGAAAAATGTCATCAACATTGTCGAACTGGCGTCGGTTTTGTCAAATTAATGGCCCCGCGTCGTTTTGTAATTCAGGTTGAAATGCATTAATTTCAGTCATTACGATCAAACCGTAATCCTGAAAGGACCAGTTTCAAATATGCCACTCTCGATACTAATAGCAGACGACCACCAGCTTGTCCGAAAAGGACTTCAGATGGTCGTCAAAGAAGTCCTGGGATTCAGTGTGACCGTAGAATACGCTGAAACAGGCAGGGAGGTGATCGAGAAAGTAACCGGGCAGGATTTTGACATGCTCATTACCGATCTGAACATGCCCGAAACCAACGAACTCGCACTGATCCCCGATATATTACGCATACGGCCAAAGCTCAAAATACTGGTCGTAACCATGAAGCCCGACAAGGTTTTTGCGGCGCGTTTCTTCCGCGAAGGTGCGCTCGGGTACGTAAACAAAACCGAACCGGACCAGGTCCTGGCCGAGGCGATCCACGTGGTGAGCCAGGGCCGCAGGTACATTTCAAGGTCCCAGAGCGAGATATTTTCCAACGCATTGATCGGCAATGTGGCCAACACACCCTTCGACAAGCTTTCGAAACGGGAATTTGAAGTGGCGCTGCTGCTACTGAAAGGATATGGCGCGCTGGAAGTTGCCAATGCATTGTCCATCAGTGCCTCCACGGCCAGCAGTTTCCGCTGCCGTGTTTTCGATAAGCTGGAAATCAAGAACCTGCTAGAACTGAATCATCTTGCCCAGATGTATCAAGTTGATGCAGATTTTGAAGGAGAATCGTAAAGGTACTGCCCCGCCCCGGCTCGCTGGCGATCGAAATGCTGCCGTGAATGTAGTCGAGCATGGTGTGGATCAGCAGGCTGCCGGTGCCGCGGTTACCGGCTTGCCTGTCGCGGCTCATAAACAGGGCGATCTGCTCGTCGTTGAGCCCCTGGCCCGTGTCGCTGATCGAGATTGCGAGCTGCCCGTTTTCCTCCCGGCATGAAAGCGTGATTTCGCCATCTGTCGTGTTTTTATTGGCATTATCGATCAGGTTCCGGATAACGACGGACAGGATCTGATAGTCCGAAACACATTCCAGGCTGGTATGTACGATGGTAAGCCGGTTATGGTTTACTTTAAAAAGCTCCTTGTAAAGCGAAGCGATCTCTTCAAACAACGCGTTCAGCGGAAACAGGTTATTACTGATCTTGAACCCCTGCTGCTGCGTGCTGATCCACATAAAGAATTGCTCGGTAAAGCCCAGCAGGTTTTGCGTCCCCATATGCAGGTCGCCCAGGTAGGCGTCGAGGTCGGAAGACGTGAGGTGCGTATGGTTTTTCAAAAGGTTACCACTGATGAGCGAAATGAACCGCAGCGGCGAGCGCATATCGTGCAGCACCATCGTAA
>CAMLNK010000188.1 GCA_946481035.1 uncultured Dyadobacter sp.
CGTGGAAGGTGCCAAAAGCGTACTGGAATTGTTTGATTCCGATTTTCAGATTGAGTTTGTACTGGTAACACAGGAATTTCAGCAAAAATACTCAAGTATTTTAACCCGGCATAACGTCCCGCTCGAAACGGTTACTCCCCAGGAGCTGGAAGGGCTCGGTTCTTTCCAGACCAACGATTCGTGCCTGGCTGTGGCTAAAACGAAGGAAAATGCATTCTTGTCTCCTGCGGCTGGCGAATATATGCTTATGCTCGACGATGTCCGCGACCCGGGTAACCTCGGCACCATTATCCGCGTGGCTGATTGGTATGGCATTACCAAAATAGTATGTTCGCGCGATACCACGGACGTTTACAATCCCAAAGTAATAGCCGCCGCCAAAGGCTCGTTCACCCGCGTCAACCTTTACTACACCGACTTAACCCAATATTTTGAAAAAATAAAGGACGTAAAACGGCAGGTTGTCGGGGCATTTCTGGGAGGCAGTTCGCTGTATGAATTTAAATATCCTGCTAACGGAGGGATTATTATTATGGGCAACGAATCCAATGGCATCAGTGAGCAGGTTGCGCAATTCGTGACCGACAAAATCATGATTCCGCGCTTCGGAGCGGCCGAATCGCTGAATGTCGGTATTGCAACCGCCGTGATGCTGGATAATATGCGGAGGCAGGTGCCGCTTTAAGCTACTCGTGCGCGGCATGGTGCGAAAGCTCTTCCGCGTACTCCTTGCCGAGGTAGTTATCAATAAAATAATGGGCGATGTACAAAAGCGGCGTCAGCAGGATTGCCACCATGCCTTTGTAGAGGTAATTGATGGTACCTACCGAAAAAACCAGTTTCAAATCCCAATTCCCGAACACATAAAATGCGATCCCGATCACCACGAAGCTGTCGATCAGCTGCGAAAACATCGTCGAACCGGTGGCGCGGAGCCAGATGAAGCGGCTGCCGGTTTTTCGGCGAAGCCAGGAGAATACCAGGATATCCAGCAGCTGCCCAAGCAAAAACGCTGTAATCGAGCCGATCATAATGCCCAGCCCCTGGTTGAAGATTTTGGAAAATGCGTCGTTGATATTGAATGTGTTGCCGTGGCTGTCGGTATTGTTGAGGTCGAGCCAGAACTGCGCCGGGGGAAGCTGAGTGGCCACGTAAATGATCAGGAATGTGTAGACGATCAGCGCCGAGGTCACATAAGAGATTCTTTTGACACCCTTGCGACCGAAATATTCATTGATAATGTCGGAAGTGATGAACACGATCGGCCAGCTGATCACCCCGGCCGTCATATTAAAGTCCAGCTTCTGGCCGGCGATTGGTACTTGCGCGGGCATAATGCCCAAAAGCGTCTCCACTGAAAATATTTTACCGCCTATGATCTCCGCGATGAGTGCGTTGGTGAGAAAGATACCGCAAAGGAGGAGGAAAAGCCGTTGTCGTTTGGCCTCCTGAATGGTTCTGTCGGGTATGGTCATCGGGCGATAAGTACTTTCAGTGGAGGTATAGGTTTAAATTTTCGTCAGGCAATAATGTCTTCCACCGTGCGCGTCGACATAATCCGGCGGTTGGTCAGGAAGAATTCCAGCTTGTCCATCGCCTGGTTCAGCTCGTCGACCGTAGGCAGGAATACAATGCGGAAATGCGGGTCCAGGTGATAATTGAAACCGGTTCCGGCCACCACGAGCACTTTCTGGTCCGAAAGCAATTCATATACGAATTGGTCATCCGCTTTGAAACCGAACTTTTTCAGATCGATTTTTGGGAAAACGTACAATGAGCCCTTCGGTTTTACACAGGTAATGCCCGGAATGGACGTCAGTCTGTCGTAAACCAGGTTCATCTGCTTGTACAACCGGCCCGTCGGCACCACGTGCTCTTTGATACTCTGGTAACCGCCCAACGCAGTCTGGATCGCGTATTGCGTAGGCACGTTCGCACACAAGCGCATGCTTGCGAGCAGGAGCAGGCCTTCCGCATAGGATTTGGCTTTTTGTTTTGCCCCGCTGAGGATCATCCACCCGCCACGGAAACCGGCCGAGCGGTAGTTTTTCGATAACCCGCCGTAAGACACACAAAGCGTGTCGTTTACAAACGAGCCCATCGGATGGTGCACCGCCCCATCATAAAGGATTTTGTCATAAATCTCATCCGAGAAAATGATCAGACCGTGTTCTTCTGCAATGCGGGCGATGCGGGCCAGTACTTCTTTATCGTAAACTGCGCCTGTCGGGTTGTTTGGATTAATAATGACAATCCCTTTGGTGCGCGACGTGATTTTCTTCTCCAGATCATCCAGATCGGGGTTCCAATCCGCTTCTTCATCACATATATAATGTACCGGTGTGCCGCCGCTGAGGGAGATCGCCGCCGTCCAGAGCGGATAGTCGGGAGACGGTACCAGTATTTCGTCGCCGGGGTTGAGCAATGCCTGCATGGATAGCAGGATCAGCTCGCTTACGCCGTTGCCGATGAAAATATCATTGATTTCAACATCTTGAATACCAATTGTTTGCGTGTAGTGCATGATCGCCTTACGCGCCGCGAACAAACCACGTGAATCCGAGTAGCCTTGCGCATTACGGATGTTCATGATGATGTCGTGGACGATCTCGTCGGGCGAATCGAAACCGAACGGTGCGGGATTACCGATGTTCAGGTTATGGATTTTGTAGCCCTGACTTTCAAGCTCTAACGCTTTCTGGTAGGTAGCACCGCGGATCTCGTATTTCAGATGATTCAGGCGGTCGCTTTTTAGAAATTCCATTTTTTCAAGAGTTGGATAACCCTCAAAGTTAAAGAAAATCGAAAGATGCAATGCTACAATGGCATTGTTTTGAACACTTCGCAGGGATTTTTTGCAAAAAAAAGTTCAGCCATACGAAGCGCATGGCTGAAAATGAACTATTGGGAAACTTGTAATTTATCTTGATCTCTGGAATTTCCATTCTTCTTCCCAAGTCGTGCGGATGTGCGGAGGCGTAGTGACAACGCTGGGTTGCAACATCCAGTAGCTGATTTTGATGGTTTTTGCAGTTGCGTCATACGTATTTATTCCCGCCGGGTTGAGCTGCGCCGACCGTGTATTGGAAGCAGGTTGGCCGTAAAAATTCTTAACACCAACGATCTTATTCGTTTTCGCGTCGAACTCCACGACGGGCGAGAAGGAGCCGTAACCGCTTATGCCGGTCCCGGTCCAGATAGGAACGTACGCTGCACCGCCCCAGTTGATGTGATCGGTAACGACGCATTCGGTTGCGGAGATTGTTTCCAGTGTATACTCAACTTTTTTACCAACAGTATAAAGTCCTGCAAATGCCGGATTGGAAGCGTCGGACATTTTGCCGGTAACCGTATACACACCATCATATTTGTTTTTGGCATTTACATTCAAGAGGATCGTTCCGAAATTGCCGCTTATTGTGCCGCTTGATGTCGATTTGATTTGTATCGGAAGAACATAACTTTTGCTGAAATCAAATGATGAACTCTTGAATTTGAGTTTCGCAACGGCTGTTCGCTGCCCTTTGGGTATCACTACGGAGGGTACGAGCGTATAGAGTTTTTCATCAATCAGGTCGTATTCCTTGTGTTGCTCCGCATTGTATTGGCTTAATGCTGCGGTATCTATGCCTAATTTTACAGAAATGTCTTCCTCGGCAACACGTGCGCCCGAGTAGCTAACGGTAATGGCATATTCACTCTCGTCTGACAGGTCGAAAGCTTTGGTATAAAGCGCATACTTGCTTCCCGAAGGCGAAACAAAGCTGGAAGGGTTCTTGAATTCTATCACGTTTACAGAATTCGCTGGGTCGAGAGTCATCTCGTCTTTCAGGCAGGAGCTAAGCAAGCCTATAATGCAGATGAGCATCGTATATTTTTCTATTTCTTTCATATTCAATTTCAGTTTGGATCCCAGAAAATAAGGTCGGAGAACTGGTTGATAGGTTTGTAATTAGTCGCGTTGTAGGATTGTTCGGACGAAGGGTATAGAACACGACAAGGAAGCTTGTCGGTCCGCGGGGAATTGGAAAGCAGCGATGCAATGTTGTGATACGCATCCCCTTTCGGGTCACTGGCGGGATAACCAGTCCTTCGGAATTCATTCCACGCTTCGTCGGAGTTAACCATATTCAGCGCGATGTACTTTTGTGTGATAATGGCTTCGAGTTTTTCGGACGGAGTTTTGGCAAGTGATATATTGACCAGGTGGCTGCCGGGATTGTCTTTTTTGTAAGTTTCTACATCGGCATTTACGTCTTTACCGGCCGCAACAGTGTTAGTTACTTCCTTGTAAAGAAACCGGAAGGATGCTTTGATTCCCTCATTGAAACTTTCGGTCGCGTCTCCTGCTAACAGGCCTTTTAGCCGCGCCTCGGCTTGCAGGAAATGTGATTCCGCCAACAGCAGTAGTGGTTGTCCCTGGGAAGGTCCCTTCATAATCCCAAGCGAATTGGCAATGCTGGATGCACTGCCGAATGTGCCGGTGTACCATGTAGAATAGTTAGTGATAACGGTTGGTGCATCTACTTCGTTGCCGAGCTGGTTAGCCGGTGTGTTTGTCTCAAAATTCTTGTAAATGACACTACCCCGGCCATTGTCGGTAAGTTTCTGACCTTTGTAAAATCCGAACGAGAACTTAGTTGTCGTGCGTGACGAGTTGGAAAGTGTACCGGTTATGGAATATGCCCAGCTGTTCCAAAGCGGATTCGGCTTGTCTTTCACGTAACCAGGATTGATGATTGCGTCGTCAGAAATAAATCCTACGCTTGTGTCAATGCTCTTAATACCTTTTTGTGCAAAGTCCGCCAGCGCGGGGACCCCTGATGTGCGTACAAACATGCGTAGTTTAAGGGTATTGGCAAGCTGTTTCCATTTTGTCATGTTGCCTCCAAACAACGGATCAGATGACGCATTTAGGCTTTTCGGATACTTTGCATTCGTGATAATGCCTATTGCAGCATCCAGTTTTGCAATTAAATCCTGATATATAGTGGCTGCATTATCGTATTTTGGGGTCAGGTTGGCGTTGTTTTTCAATGCCTCTGAATAGGGGATATCGTTGAAGGCGTCCACCAGCCGCTGGTAGTTTAAAGTCATCATGATCGTGGCCGAGGCATTTGCGTAGGCCAGTTCGTCATTCCCGGCAGTTAGTTCGATCACATATTGATAATCCTGCAAATTATCGTAGGTGTTCATCCACATAGCATTGTAATCTCCTGGCACGAGCTGGTAGTTGAAGAGATTGCCGAACCCTGAAAAGCCACCTGCATTGGCTATATAGCCGCCAAAGTGCCCGCCATATGAGTTGAACGTATTGGCAACTGCTGCTGACCCTGTAATGGCCTGCGGAAGTACCAGCAGAGCTGATGCGCTCGTGGCAAGATTGGGATTTTCGTTAATGTCAAGATAATTATCACAGGATACACAAATCACGAGCATCGCTGCAAAAAGGCAGTTTTTAAATGATTGAAACATCAGCTTGGATTTAGAATGTGAATGAAATCGTCCCACCGAAATAACGTGCTGGCGGTGTTTGCCCGAGGTTCGTGAATCCTACGGCGTTACTTTCCACGCCGTTCTGGCTATATTCAGGATCTGTGTAAAGGTTGGATTTCGGAACCCAGATGAACAGGTTTCTCCCTTGCACGCTTACGGTTATGCCGTTTATGAATTTTGTTTTGGCCAAAAGCGATGCGGGAACGTCGTAGCGTAGCGAAGCCTCGCGGAGTTTCCAGAATCCCGCCGAATTAGCATAGTTTTCACCGATTCCTCTGTTTCTTGTAGCATCCGTCCAGAAATCAGCACCACCGCTTCGGGTTGTGATGTTGGTGTTGGAAACATACTGGCCGTCGGCGTTTTTGTAAGACGAGTTAGGTATCACAAACCGGTCCCGATTGTACCATGCGGTACGTATCCCTGCTCCTGAAAAGTCGTAACCAGTTGAAATGGCGTTGTATATATAATGTCCGTTGCGGTACTCGAACAGGAGATTAAGTTTGAGTCTTTTGAATTTAACAGTTCCGGTCAGTCCCAGAATATGAGGTGGATTGGTGATTCCGACATCATGAAAAGTGCCATTGGTGGAGGGATATCCAGTTATCGGGTCAACAATGATCCGATTTTCAGGATCACGGGTGTAACGGGTCGTTTGAAGCAATGGGAAAGGGGCTCCGACTTTGGCGATGATGCGTGCGGTGTTGCCGTCGCCGGACAGCGTCATCTGATCCGTTTGCTTTGATAACGATATGACTTTGTTGCGGTTAAATGTATAATTTGCAGCGAAAGAGACTTCTAATCCGTTAGGTAATTTGACGGGTGTTATATTAAAGTAGCTTTCCAGACCTTTGTTTTCAACTTCACCGACATTGGTCGTAAGCGTTTGATATCCCGTTGCCGAAGAAACGATAACCGATATAGTCTGGTTGACTGTGTTTGTCTTGTAGAAAGTCAAACCGCCGGAAATTGAAAGAGGTGTTAGTTCAAAGTCGAACCCGGCTTCTTCGCCAACAGTCATTTCGGGTTTGATATCCGCGGCTACCAGATTGTTGTCCAGCGTAAAACCTGCGCCGCTCGAATAGGGGTAACCATAAGCCTGAAAGAATGTGCTGCTTAGCGAGTAGGCGCCGAGATTGAGCATGTTGCCGAGGTTGACCTGCCCTACCTTTGAATATCCGGCACGTAGCTTGAGGGTTTTTAAAAAACCTGAATGTGTGAGGACTGGTATCGCATCCGTCGCGATGAAAGAAATGTCCGCTGACGGATAGAAGAAGGATCGATTACTTTTAGAAAGAACTGAACGCCAGTCGTTTCTGCCTGTTACATGCAGATATATGAAATCTTTGAATCCAAGCCGGGCCTCACCATATACACCAATTTGTCGTGTTTTAAAGTTTTGCTCGCTGGCCGTAGGGTTGCTTAGGCTGTTGCCGACATTGTATAGATCGTTTACAACCATACCGGTTGCGGATATAAACAGGAATTTGCTGGCATTTTCCCGAAAAGTTGTTCCAAGGGCGGAATTGAAACTGAGTCCAGGTGCTAAATTCGTTTTGAACTCGGCAATGAAATCGTTGACAACCTGATTTGTAAACCCACTAAAATCTCCCACTTCGCCTGGGATATCGGTTTTAGAGCTTCCTGAAATACTTTTGGTATAGTCGGAATAGGTGAATTTGCCGATATGGTTCTTTGCGGAGAAATTTTTTGTCGTGATGCCCGTGCGGTAAGTAAGTGTCAGTGGGCGAATGGGGT
>CAMLNK010000189.1 GCA_946481035.1 uncultured Dyadobacter sp.
CCTACACCGTAAACCTGACCATCAACCTGACGTAAAACCAACCAAGCATGACCCTGAATTGCATTACCGTTGACGACGAACCCCTCGCATTGGGCCTTGTGAGCTCATTTGTGGAGCAAACGCCATTTCTGCATTTGCACGGCAGGTACATCAATGCGCTGGATGCGCTGCAGGTAATCACCAAAGAGAATATCCATTTGGTTTACCTGGACATTCAAATGCCCGAGCTCACGGGCATGGAGCTTGCCAAAGTGCTCAGCCAGTCGCCGGAAACCAAAACACGGATCGTGTTTACGACGGCCTACAACCAGTTCGCAGTGCAGGGTTACGAGGTGGACGCGCTGGGTTACCTGCTCAAACCATTCGGCTACAACCAGTTCCTGGCGACGGCTATGAAGGCTAAAAAGTACTTCGAAAATCTTCGGGAGGGCACTGCCGAGCCTGAACTGGATTCGAGCGAGAATTACCTGTTCGTCAAATCCGACTATAAACTGGTACGGATCGATTTCGACGCGATTCTCTTTATCGAGTCATTCAAGGATTATGTCAAAATCCACCAGGCCAATGGCAGCCCGGTGGTTTCGCATAGCAGTTTGAAAGCGATCGAGGAAAAGCTGCCGTCAGGAAAATTCATCCGCATACACCGCTCATTCATAGTAGCCGTAGGAAAAGTGGATTCCATCAGCAAAAGCGCCGTGCATATCGGCAGCGTCGACATTCCGGTAGGCGATTTGTACAAGGACGCATTCAAGGAATTGCTGGCCAAATGGCAGTAGCGCGTCTCAGAATTTGTGCGTAAAACTCAACGCCACGCCCGATTTGCCGTTCGCGTCGGGAAAACTCCGGACATCCCAGGCTGAACGCCTTTCCATTGCTTTTTTATGGGCAGCGATGTTCCAGATGCTCATCCCGATGGTGAGTGATCCTACGGCCATATTCAACATCGAAACGCTGCGCTGGGAATTGTTACCGTAATTGGAAGTGCGGATCATTCCGCTGCCGTCAGCTTTCTTTTTATACCCGATTATACCCATGGTAATCTGGCCTGTGCCTCCGATAATGCCAAGCGCAGGTGCGCCTCCGCGCATCGACCCGGTAGCTACCTGGATGCCGTTCACCACCGTAGAAGCCACGTTCACGCCCATCAGCAAGGTCGAGGAAATAGCGTAGGAAGGCTTTACATTGTTGACATTTTGCGTGGCTCCCGGTGCGTATTGCGGTTGTATCATCGCGCATTCTTCCTTGCTCAGGCCGCTCGTTGCAATCCATTCGTCAACTTTGCCGTCCTTCATTTCAAATATCGTCGCGTATTGGTGACGGCTGTTAATGTCTTCTGCCGCAGCCCTTCCGGCCGTTTGTTCGATGAGGTAACCCACCGCACAAATGGTACCGTTCTGATCGATGAAGCAGGGTTTGCGCTCGTTACGCCCGTAGTTCTTCGGGAACACCCCCGCCGACCGATAAGCACGCAAAAGGTTGAGCATCTGCGCGCGTTTGCTGCGCATTTCGGTCGATAGCTGCGATACATCGCGCTTTCTCAACTCCTTTTCCGCATATTCGAGATGCGTCGCAATGCGCAGGTCATCGTCAGTGTCCGCATTGGGCGCCGTTCCGTATTTCTTCTCGAAGCTGATATCGCCAATAATCGGGTTAATGGTCCCTTCCGTGCTCCGGCGTTCCGTCCACACGCACAGGAACAACAGAACTGCGAAAGCGGTGGTAGCAAATGTCTTCATGGCAGCGATGTTTAATGGTGGTCACATTCGCTTGCATTGACAAAATTTCTGGGGTGTAGCGTTGCATTGGTGATTCAATTTTGAATGACTGAATGAGTGAATGAGTGAATGACTGAATGAGTGAATGAGTGAATGAGTGAATGAGTGAATGAGTGAATGGAATTAGTCAAGAAGTCATTTGTAGTCAGGAAGTCATTTGTAGTCAGGAAGTCATTCGTAGTCAGGAAGTTATTCTTAGTCAGGAGTTGTTTGAATTAATATTTAAAACAACACCTGACAATACCTGACAATACTTGACTATCTATTCAATCATTCAATCATTCAATCATTCAGTCATTCACTCATTCAGTCATTCACTCATTCAGTCATTCACTCATTCACTCATTCAAAATTCACTCATTCATTTGTGCCCCTTCGCTACCGCTTCCACCAATCCCCGCATGTACCCTATCGCGAATAATGCGCCGTAATTACTATAACCGGCATGTTCGTTGCTGTCGCCTACTACGGTAGGGACGTGGTCGGGGCGCATCGGGCCGCGGAAACCCACTTCGTAGTAGGTTTTCATGGCTTCGTACATGTCGGTTTTGCCGTCGTCATGGAAGGTTTCTTCGAAGTTGTTTTTATTGCCACGAACGTCACGAAAATGCACGAAGTGGATCTTTTTACGACTCCCGAAGTATTTGATCACCGATGGAATGTCCTCGCCCATGGTCGCGAAAGTACCCTGGCATAAGGTAATGCCGTTGCTCGGGCTGGGCACAATCTCGATCAGGCGTTTGAATGCATTGGCCGAGGTCATGATCCTCGGTATACCCTGGATTTTATCGACCGGAGGATCATCGGGGTGCAATGCAAGCTTCACGCCTGCTTTTTCGGCTTCCGGCACCACGGCTTTGAGGAAGTATTCGAGGTTCTTCCACATGGTTTCGTGGGTAAAATCGCCGTATTTGGTGAGCGGCTTGTCCCTCACATCCTCGTAGTCGAACGTGCTCACGAGCGCGCCCCCGCGTGAGGGTTTATCCAGTTTGGTCCGCGCCCAGCTGATGACCGGCATCCAGTTATAGCACACCGTGTCGATACCCGCTTTCGAAAGGTTTTGTATAAACTTGATAAAAGTCTCTATCTCCTCGTCTTTGCCGTCGAGCCCCAGCTTGGTTTTCTCGTACAATGACGGCGGCCCCTCGATAACCCGGTAGGTAATTCCTTCTTTTTTCCAGAAATCACGCACGGCCACGATGGCTTCGTACTCCCAGTTTTTAACATTGCTAAGCCCTACACTTTGCGGATTAATCCCTCCCACTGCGCCCAGCACATTCATTTGCTTCGAAAGCGCTATGCGGTTGGGGTCCATTCCGAAGAAATGCGCAAGGCAGAACTGCATACCGCCGTCTTTGGCGTATGCTGCGGCCTGCGCGGCGGCGGCCTGCGCGGCGGCGGCCTGCGCGGCTGCGGCCGTTCCACCGAACGGGGCGGCAAGCGCTACGGAGGCACTCTTTTTAATAAATTCCCTACGATTTTCCATCTGATCCTATTGCTTGTCCCACCAGATACGCGTCATGAATACATCCGGCCCCTGCCGTTCGATCGCCGTTTTGAAATTGGGATTAATGCCCTCTTCGCTGAGCGGGTAGCGCAGGCGGCGCGGGATCTGGCCATTGGTATCGTTGCCCAGGTAATTTACCGGCGTCAGCACCGGGTAACCCGTTCTGCGCCAGTTGGCATAGCCCTCGATGTGGTTAAAAGTACTGGCCGACAGCAAATATACCTCCGTGTGGATCGCATTCATTTTCGCAGCGAGCGTGCCGGCTTCCGGATATGGGTTTTTCGTAGCATATGCAGCGATGTCCGCATTCGAAATCGTCGCATTTGCCCACGACATCTGAGCCAATGCAGCCGACTGCCCTTCCTGGAACGCCGCCTTGGCATTACCCGTTGCCCATCCGCGTTCGATCGCCTCCGCTTTGAGTAGCTGCGTTTCGGCGTAGCTCATATAAATCCACGGCAATGCGATGCCGATCACGCCGGTTGCAGGGCGGGAATAGTTATCGAGGTTCTTTTCATCGAGCTTCGACAATCCCGTGGCGTCGGTCGCATTCGGCAGGCCGCGCTGCTTCGCTATGCTGTTATCACCGCCTTTGATCATCGAAATAACCGGCAGACGCGGGTCCTGGCGCTCCTTCATCATGTCGATCAGCGTTTTGGCCCACTGTACACCTGCATTCGGGATGTTGGTAATGTTAGAACCGCTCGGACCGAGTATCCAGGAGTTTGGGTTTGAATTAATCTCAGCTCCGGTATTCGCAAATTTCACTGCAATCGTTTCCGTATTGCTTGTAATCAACCCGCCGTCGATGGCTTTTTTAGCCCAAAGTTGTGCATTGGCCGGGTCAACCTTCTGTATGCGCATGGCCAGGCGCAGCATGAGCGAATTCGCTGCGCGTTTCCATTTGTCGAGGTCGCCGCCGTAGATGTAATCCGCTGCTTTGGGGATATACAAACCTGCGTCGAATGCCTTACCCGCCTCTTCGAGTTCTTTCAGCATATCCATGTAAATGGCCTGCTGGGCGTCATATTCCGGTGAAAAATTACCGTCGATAAAGCCTTTTCCTGCTTCAAAATACGGGATATCTCCGTAGAGGTCGGTCGTGCGCGAGAACTCCATCACCTTGATAATGCGCGCCATTGAAAGCACGTTTACATGCTTCGGGTCCTGCCTGGCCACCTCGATCAAGTTCACCATGCTTTTGACAGCATATGTGTAGGAGTTGTCAAAAAACGCGGAGTTGATTTCTCCTAAAAATGTATAAAAACTACCCTTGTAAAACGTCGCATCAATGGACGACATTTGCTGGATCAGACAAGCGGCGTAGCCGAAATTCGCACGCCAAGCCTTGGAGGCCGGGCCGCTCGCCGAGCCTGTCAGCAACAACTGCGACTGGCCGAGCAGGTAGTCCACCGGCACATTGCTCGGTGCATTCGGGTTGACATTGATTTCCTCGAAATCCTTGGTACAGGCGCCCGCTCCGGCGAGCAGGGCAAGGCATATGGTTAATTTTTTAAGCATGATTTCTTGTTTTAAGAGGATCAGAATTTCAGGTTCAGGTTAACACCGTATGAGCGTGTGGGCGGCGTACCGGCAAATTCTACGCCCTGTGCATTGCCGTTGTTGTAAGTTGCTTCCGGGTCGATTACAGGCACTTTCTTCATCAGCACCGCCAGGTTACGTCCCACAATGGAAACCGACGCACCTTTGAACGGCAGCTTGCCCAGGAAACGGCTAGGAATCGAATATTGAAGGATAATCTGACGCAACTTGATAAAGTCCGATTTGTAAACAAACGGCGTAGCAATGGCCGAGTACCAGTTGCTGTAATAGGCTTGTGCAGGCGCTTTGGCTGTATTAAGCTCACCGGATTCGGTTACTCCTACACCCGTTACACCTCCCTCACGTCCAACCAATGTTTCCTTATGCAAGCCGAAACGGTACGCGAGCGCATTGGTACCCGAATAAATGTACCCGCCGAATTTACCATCCACAAGCACGCTCAGGCTGATGCCTTTGTAATTGAATGTGTTGTTCAAACCCAGCGTGTAAGGCGACACGCCAGAGCCGAAGGTCTTGATATTCCCGGCCATAGCCAAGCCTTGCGAATTGTACACGATACTGCCGTTCGCATCGCGTTTGAAATCATAACCCTTAATCTGGCTGTAAGGCTTGCCCACGTCCTGGTGAATGAATGCCGAACCGGGCCGCGACTGGTCTACACGCAGCGTTTGCAGGTCGCCGTAGAGGCTCAGCACCTCGCTGGCATTGTAACCCATATTGAAAGACGCGTCCCAGGTAAATTTCTTGCCATTCACAATGGTAGCGCCCAAAAGCAGCTCGATGCCGCGGTTACGGATCGCACCCACGTTGAATAATGCGCTGGTGTAGCCAGACGTTTCTGAAATAGTGGCACTTACAATATCGTCGGTCGTTTTACGATCGTAAACCGCGAAATCGACATTCAGCAGGTTATTGAACAATTTGGCCTCCAAACCGAGCTCGGATACCGTCGACGTCAAAGGCTGCAAACCGCCATTGGGTACGCGGGTACCGTTGATCTGCGCCAATGCCGAACCCAAATGCGCCCCGCTAAGCGAGTAATAAAGTGACAAGTTGTAAGGGTCGGTATCGCCGCCCGCCTGCGCCCACGACCCGCGGAATTTCAGGTAATTGATCGCCGATGGCATTTTCAACGCCTCCGAAGCCACGAAGCTCACACCGAACGACGGATAGAAGATGCTGTTCTTGCCTTTCGCGAGTGTCGAAAACCAATCATTACGCGCGGTTGCGGTCACGAAAAGGTAATTGTTATACGAAAACTCCGCCGAGCCGTACACCGAGTTGATGCGCTTTTCAATGTAAGCCTCCGTAACGGTGCGCGCCGCCGGGTCGATGTTCGAAACGTCGTAGAAGAACGGGATGTTGAAGCTGTTGTTCGCCGAAACGTCGTTCAGGTTGGTTACCTGCTTCATCACGTTACCTCCGAAAAGGCCATTGAATGCAAATTTCTCGCCGATTTTTCGGTTAATACCCACCAAAAGCTCCTTGTTGGTTTCGGTAAATTCGCGCAGCGACGACGTGTAGCTTCCTCTCAGCACATAACCGGTACCGTAAGGCTCGATGCTTTTATAGCGGTAGTTGAAATTGTCGAAACCAATGCGGCCTTTCACGTACAGCCAGTCGGTAATGGTGTATTTCGGTTCAAAAGAAGCGATTACGCGCTTTTTGTTATCGTCCTGCTGGTATTGCTCTGTTGCGAAATACGGGTTTTGGGTATATTGGTTATCCGACCACACCTTCTCATTCCCGTTCGCATCGAATTGCGCATTTTTGAGCACATCCACATCGAGCGACGTCGGGAGCACGTACATCGCGAAGTTGGCATTACCCGGCGAGTCGTTCACACGCGGGCGGTTGTGGTTTTTCTCGATAATGTATTTCGCATTAGCCACGAATGAAATGCGTTTGCCGAGGTTACCATTGGTATTCAATGCAAAGTTGTTGCGGCGAAGCGTGTTGTTCGGCAGCACACCCTTGTTGTTCAGGTCATTCATCGAAAGGCGGTAGGTTACCTTTTCGGTCGCGCCGGTCAATGCCACGGAGTTGGTGAATGTGGTTCCTACATTGTAAAACTTACGTAAATTATCCTTCGCGGCCACGTACGGGCGCTGCACGCCGTCGTAGTTCATCGAGTTGCTGCCATCCAGGCGGCCGCCCCAGCTGTTGCGGGTTGCGGTTTCGGCCACGGTCGTCGGTTTTATGCCGTTGCTGCCCAGGCCGTATTCGTATTGATAGTCTTTATAGGATTTAAACAGAAGATCCTCCGCGAGAAAGTTGCTGTTCACTTCCACGCCGATACCCTTATCGGCCTTTCCGCCTTTGGTGGTGACCAAAATAGCGCCATTCGAAGCCCGCGAGCCGTATAATGCAGCGGCAGTTGCACCTTTCAATACGGAAAT
>CAMLNK010000190.1 GCA_946481035.1 uncultured Dyadobacter sp.
GCTACGAACAATGCGCTGGTTCCGATCATCGTTGCGGCAACCACATAGGTGCCCAGCATCCATTTGGATGTGCGGTTCTTATAGATCATCTGAATACGGTTTTTTAACTGAGATGGTTTGAAAAAGTGATTGGTCAGCGACGCGACAGGCGCATTGAGCGCATATGCGACGAGGAATTGGGCATAATATTCACGATTCGGGGCTTGCGCATCGGCCAGGTACTCGTGAATTTCTTGCAGTGACCGCTTGTACAACAGCAGCACCGGGTTGAACCAGAAAATGGTCCGCAGGATTTCGATCAGCAGAATGTCGACACTATGCCGCTGCTCGGTATGCACCATTTCGTGCCGCAGAATGGCGTCGAAGTGGTTTTCATAATCGTTGTGGTTAATCACGATCCATTTCAGGAACGAGAATGAGCCTATCTGGTTGGAGTCGATGAGGATTACGGTGCAATCTTCCAGATCGATGAGCTCGCCCGAGCGCAGGTATTTCACCAGTTGGACGACGTTCCTGGTCAGCTGAGCGACGGCCACGGCTAGTCCGGCGGCGTAGATCAGCGTCAGGGTTTGCATCCACGTCCACGCTTCCGGTTTTTCCGGCGCCTTCCCGATCACCGCAAATGCCGAAGCATTCACTTCATAGATCACAGGCAGTTCGGGAGCCGATGCCGGATAAATGATCTCCGGCAACGCGAAAGCGATCAAGAGGGAGCCCAGCAGGTACCAGCGGTTCCATTGGAAGAACGTATGCTTCCGTAGCATCAACCAGTAGCAGGCGTACAACAGCACCCAGTAAAGGCTCACCTTGCCGATATATATGAAAGTTTCCATGGCTAACAGATGGTTTACTGGTCGTTTTTATGTTGGTTGATCAGCTTCATGATCTCATCGAGATCCTTGGTGTTCAGGTCGTTATCTTTTACGAAGAAAGAAACCAGATTCGGCAGCGAATTATCGAAGTAGTTGACCATCAACTGCTTCATTTCGTGACGTTTATATTCTTCTTCTGAAATCAGAGGATAATACTCGTGCGTCTTGCCATAGGCATTGTAGCCTACTACCTCTTTCTTTTCGAGAATGCGGATGATGGTCGACACGGTGTTGTAAGCCGGTTTAGGCTCCGGCATTTCAGCCAGGATGTCTTTCACGAATGCCTTTTTCAACTGCCAGAGAATTCGCATGACTTCTTCCTCAGCCCTCGTCAGGTTACGGATTTCCATAATGTTTCTTTTCTTTAAAATGGGTTATAAGTAATGGGTAATTCAAAGATATGACTATTATGTTAGTTTCAAAACTATTTTATTAGTTATTGTAAAAAAATAAAAACCGTCGAAAGGTAATACGACGGTTTGGGTTGATTATCAATATTTTATGTCACGCATATTTTGAACCTTTACTGCGGAGAAACTGGCCTACATTGCACAGCGCGCCAGGCATTAACGCAACTTCGTGATCCCAGCCGAAAGTTGTCCAGTTGCCGGGCGTGGCAATCATGATTTGTTTTGTTTCAGTAAAAAACCAAATCACTTTCTCTACGCCGAATTCGAGGAGCTTCATCGTTTTCAACGCTACATACTTACTCTCGGTGACGTCTTCCAACTCAATCCGCGTGTCCACTTCGACCGATATAACGGGAGGAACTTGTGCATAATTCAGATTGATTTGGTCGATTGTCAATACATTATAGTCAAAGACCAGGATGTCAGAAGCCAGATTGTTTCTCTTATTAATGTGGAGACCGGGTTCATTGGTAGCTACGAGATATCTGCTTTCGTCAATCGAACGAAAAAGAACACGTACCAGATAACTGACGATGAATGATTGTAAACTACTGCAACCCATGACGCCTTCTTCATTGACATTGCCCGCAAGCACTTCATGGTAGCCTTTGTAGTAATAAGGCTTCCCATCGATGATCTCGCGGATGAGCGATGTCGGAATGCTTTTCTCCAATGCATTTTCAGGAATGTCGAGGCCTGGTGTAGGTGAAGCAATCATAGTTTGATCGTTTAGCTCAATAATCGAATATACAAAATTTATCTGCTGATTTTCAACCTAATATGCAAGCTTACTGGCTCGATGAGCTATCGGTAAAAATAAAGGGCGACAGAATGTGATTCCGCCGCCCCTGGTATTAATGATGTACGTGATACTTATTCCACCACGCTCAACTTCACAGTATTCGTTTTGCGCTGTCTTGAAACCGGCATGCTCAATGTGTTAATGAACACGTCGCCTTTCTGCAACTCGCCTTTTTCAACGAGGAACGTCTTGATGTCCTCAATGAGGTCGTCGGTAGACACGCCCTGGTCGCGGTCGTAGTAGAATACCTTGGTACCCCAGTACAATGCGAGCTGGTTCATCAGCATTCTGTTCGATGTGAAGATCAGCAGGTTCGCCTTCGGACGGTGGTGCGACAGGCGGAAAGATGTATAGCCCGACCGTGTAATTCCGATGATAGCCGCAGCTTGCGTGTCGCGTGCGAGGCGGCAGGCGCTCATTACCACGTTGTCGTTCAATTTATAAGCACCAGGCGTGTCGTTTACAGCCGCGTGGTGTCTGAAATAAATGGTTTTGCTCGAAGCTTCTACTTTCAGAATGGTGTTGGTCATGCTTTCCACGGCCAGGATAGGGTATTTACCCGAAGCTGTTTCTGCCGAAAGCATTACCGCATCAGCACCATCAAGTACCGAGTTCGCCACGTCGTTCAGCTCGGCGCGGGTTGCGCGTGGGCTTTCGATCATGGATTCCAGCATTTGAGTAGCCACAATTACCGGCTTACCGGCACGGTTACATTTTTCAACGATCATTTTCTGGATCATCGGAACCTCTTCCGCAGGAAGTTCAACTCCGAGGTCGCCGCGCGCTACCATGATCGCGTCGGTAGCTTCGATGATTTCGTCGATGTTGAGAATAGCCTCAGGCTTCTCGATTTTCGCTACAACGCGGGCAAGTTTGCCTTTGTTGGAGATGTATTCTTTCACTTTCAGGATTTCCTCAGCCGTACGAACGAACGACAATGCGATCCATTCCACGTTGTTTTCCAGGCCAAAGTCCAGGTCTTCGTAGTCTTTCGGCGTTACCGAAGGCATAGAAACCTTTGTGTTGGGCAGGTTAACACCTTTTTTAGATTTCAGGTAACCACCATAAATAACCTCCGTAATCACATCCGTTCCTTCGATTCCGGTTACCAGCACTTCCAGCTTACCATCGTCCATCAACACGCGGTCACCGATCTTCACATCATTGTACATTCCATCGTAAGGTGTGCTCACTTTCTCGGCAGTACCCAGTACTTCGGTGTTCGAAAGGATCAGTTTCTTCCCTGGCTCAATCAGAACGCCATCTTTCTCGGCCACCAGACCGATACGGATTTTAGGTCCCTGCAAATCTTGAAGGATAGCCAGGTTAAGACCGTGCTCTTCGTTGATTTCGCGGATGTTGGTAAGTCTTTGGAGATGGTCAGCGTGGGTGCCGTGCGAGAAGTTCAAACGGAACACGTTCACTCCCGCTTTGGCCAATGCATATAATGTTTCTTTGGATTCCGAGGCCGGGCCTACGGTTGCAACAATTCTGGTTTTTTTGGAAGACATAAAGTTAATGTGCAGTAAAAATGATGTTTTATAAACAATCCACGTCGATGACTACCTGGATGCTTTTTAGCGTCTTGTCAGTAAGAGTGTCAATTACTTTTTCCTGTATAAATGACTTTGCCGCCTTAAAATTAATCTTTTCTCGTTCAAGTTTGATGAGAATATCGAACAAAAACTGATTTCTTACTCTTTCGACCAGCGGCGGCTGCGGCCCCAGAACCCTGCTGGCGCCCAAATGGGCCGTCAGTTTTTCGGCCAATACTTTTGCTGCCCGGGCAGCGGTGCCCTCGTCGATATGCTTCACCGTAACCTTGATGAGCCGCGTAAATGGCGGATAACTAAACCGCTCACGCTCCGCGATTTCGGCCTCGTACATGCCCTCATAATCGTTATTGATGATTTTTTCGAGCAGCGGCTGCGACGGGTTCGCGGTTTGGATCAGCACCTTCCCGGGTTTGTCCGCGCGCCTTCCCGCGCGACCGCTCACCTGCGTGAGCATCTGGAACGCCCGTTCCGAAGCACGGAATTCGGGGAAATGGATAATGCGGTCGGCGTCGAAAATGCCCACTACGCTTACATTGTCAAAATCCAGACCTTTGCTCACCATTTGTGTGCCGACGAGAATATCGATCCCGCCTTCCTCAAAATCCGAGATGATTTGCTGATAAGCATTCTTCGCACGTGTCGTATCGAGGTCCATGCGCTGCACGCGCGCCTCGGGATACATTACATTGATTTCCTCTTCGATCTTCTCCGTCCCGTAACCCATCGTTTTCACTTTGGGCGAACCGCAATGCGGGCAAGTCCGCGGTACCTCCTCCTTATGCCCGCAATAATGGCAACGTAGTTCACGTGCCTTCATGTGGTAGGTGAGGCTCACGTCGCAATTCGAGCATTCAGAAATCCAGTTGCATTCCTCGCATTGCAGGTACGGCGAGTAGCCGCGGCGGTTCTGGAAGAGAATAGTCTGTTCTTTATTTTTAAGGTTGTATTCCAAATGGCTGAGCAGCACGGAAGAAAACTCGTTCTTCATCTGCTTCTGGCGCTTTTCTTTCTTGGTATCGATCAATTCAAAACGCGGCAATGCGGCATTACCGAAGCGTTGCTTCATTTCCACCAACCCGTACCGACCGCTTTGCGCATGAAAATAGCTTTCCAAAGAAGGCGTCGCCGAGCCGAGCAGCGTTTTTCCCTTGTGCATGTACGACATGATCACCGCCACATCGCGTGCATTATAGCGCGGCGCCGGGTCGTGTTGTTTGTAGGAAGTCTCATGTTCTTCGTCTACGATAATTAAACCGAGGTTATCAAAGGGAAGGAAAATAGCCGAGCGCACGCCGACTACAAACTGGAATTTTCCATCCAGAATGCCTTTCCAAACCTCCACACGCTCATTATCGGAGAATTTGGAGTGGTAAATGCCCATCACATCCCCGAAAACTTTCCGGAGCCGGATCACGATCTGGGTTGTCAATGCGATTTCGGGAAGCAAGAACAAAACCTGGGTGCCGCTTCCGAGCGCTTGTTTGATTAATTCAATGTAAACCTCCGTCTTGCCACTGCCGGTAATGCCGTGCAGGAGCACTACTTCCTTCTCGCGGAAAAGCTCGTGGATTTGCCGTGACGCTTCTTTCTGGGTTTCGGTGAGCGTAATGGTCCCCATATTGCCCGTCGGAATGTCGTCGAAACGGGAGACGAATATCTCAAACTGTTCGAAAATGCCCTTTTTAATGAGCGTATTCAAAGAAGCGTCCGAAATGGTATCGTCCTGACTGAATACCGATTTATCCAAACCTTTGTAATTCAAATCCGGATTGTTGTAAACCGGGATGAAACTGAGGTATTTCAAAAGGATTTCCTGCTGTTTGGGTGTCTTGTCGAGGTCGCTGGCCAGCCTGGAAAGTGCTTCATTGGTGGTATAAGCAGCCGTCAGCCTGATCTTCTTCGCCACTTTCGGCTTATAGCGTTCTTTTACTTCTTCATACAAAATCACCGCCCGTTTCCCGACGAGCGATTTGATAATCGAGGTTATATTCGATTTCTGCAAAAGCCTTTCGACCTCCTCGTAGGAAAGTGTCTGATGCTTTTTAATCTCTTCCACAACCAAATGCTCCTGGTCGGTCAGCAAATCTTCGTGTTCGAATTCCGGGTTTAGCTGAATGCGTGACTGACTGGTGATTTTCAATCCGGCCGGCAACGCCACATTCATTACCTCGCCGATATTGCAGAGGTAATATTCCGCCACCCAGGCAAAAAGTTCGAGCTGCTGCTGGGTAACGATCGGCTGCTCGTCGAGCAATTCGAGAATGTATTTCGCCTGGTATTTCACCGGTGGATTCGAATGCAGCTGTGCCACCACGGCCGTAATGACCCTTTTCTGCCCAAACTGCACGATTACCCGCGCCCCAACCTTGATCAACGGCGCCATTTCCCGCGGTACCCGGTATGTAAACAGGTTCGGAATCGGTACCGGCAGGATCAGATCGGCAAAAAAGGTGATTTCTTCCTCGAATAAGGAGGTCATTAGTTCAATTCTTTAATTCGGGCGCAAGTTCGCAATTTGTGGTCAAGCAATCAACGAAACATCGAGCGTAGCGGCATGCGCCCAGTCGACCATCGCATTGAAAAGCCGTATTTGACTGAATTTTTCAATATCGCTTTCGCGGATATCGGCGATTTCAATAATGCCCTCATCAAGCAGGAGCGCGCGCTGCGTGCCGGGCAGGAGCGGGCTCGCGGGCGTGAGCCATCGGTTACCATCCCAAAATGCGACGTTGCAAAAACTGGAATCGGTTACCAGGCCTTTTTTGATGATCAGTATCTCGTCGGCATCCCCGCGCTGCGCGTAAAGCGCATTCAGCGCATCACGATTATCATATTTATACCGGTAATCGATTTCATTATGATAAACCCGCTGGATTTTGCGGATCGTACGGCGGGAATAAGGCTCCCATTTGATATTATCGATGTCTTTATCGTACGCCACCCGGCATTTGTGCATTGTTGCATCGATTGCGTCCGGTACTTCGAGCAATGCACTCAAATCCCAGTTATCATCGTAACCCCACAGTTCCCGGCGGGTTTTGTTCAGGCGCGCTTCGTGATAGGGGAGATTTTTCAATCGTCGGTTTTCGACACAAATCGTTTCAAAGCACAACATGCAGGGTGTAGCTAAATGGGAGATAAACTTTATCGATCACTTCCTGATATTCGCTTTTTGCATTGCTCAGTGCAGTAATACCTCCGCCGCTTTTAAAAATCAGTTCTTGATCCTGCTGCTCGATGAAACGGATCATCACCGCGCTTTCAAAGTTTTCTCCATCGAAATAACCCATTACGCCGGTGTAATAACCGCGGTTATATTCTTCGGCCTCCTGAATGATTTCCAGCGTGCGCGGTTTCGGTGCGCCGGTAATGGAGCCAGCGGGCAATAGTTTTTTCAAAAGATCGCCGTATTCGCCATTAAAATTGGCCGGAAGAATGCCTGCTATTTCAGAGCTTACTTGTAAAAGGGTTTTGTCGGAAGTTTGAATGCGGTCGATATAACGGTAGCGCTCCACCCACACTTTTTCAGCCACCATACTTATGTCATTCCTGATTAGGTCCACAATCGTAGCATGCTCCGCGGCCTCTTTGTAA
>CAMLNK010000191.1 GCA_946481035.1 uncultured Dyadobacter sp.
TACGCCCAACAGCGCTACGCCAACCAGCGCCATTAACCTGTCGTCGGGACTGGACTACACGTCATTCCCTTCCTACCGGTCGTACACGCTTGGTTTAAAGGTGACTTTCTGATCTCTCTAATCAAAACGAATGCTAACAACGGGACTTTAGAATTTTAATACTTATGAAATATATCTCGATCCTTTCCCTGCTGGTGATGTGCTTTGCGGTGTCCTGCGAAGGGCTTATAGAACCCAAGGTGTACAGCATCCTTACCGACGCGAACGCTTTCCAATCGAAAGACGACGCCATTGCCGCCGTGAACGCGGCCTATTCCCGGCTGAAACAGCCCAGCGGGAGCAACGATTCCTGGATGTACTATGCGGGATTCCAGGTGACGATCACCGACCTTACCACCGACGCCGGCCATGCAAAAGCCGGTGGCGATGTGGGACTGATGTCGGATGCCAACTGGGGCCCTGCCAATACCTACCTGGCCTATGCGTGGCAGCATCAGTTCAAACTGGTGTCCGACGTGAATAATGCCCTCTACTACATCCCGCAGATTAAAACGCTGAAAGATTCGGAGCGGACACAATTTCTGAGCGAGCTGAAATTCCTGCGGTCGCTGGGCTATTTCGACCTGACGAATGCCTTCGGCCCGGTGCCCCTGATGACGGAGGATTCTACCGCCAAAAGCATTCAGAGTCCTAACTACGGCGCAGCTATGCCCGTTACGGAATTGTCGAAGATCAATCAGCAGATCATCGCCGATCTGGAATATGCGGCACAAAACCTGCCCCTGAACTACGCAAGCAGCGCCATTTATAAAACCAACGACGTAGGCCGTGCTACCAAAGGATCGGCCCTGGCCCTGCTCTGCAAATTGTACATGCGTGAAAAACAATGGCAGAAGGTAGCCGACATTACCCAACAGATCATCGACTTGAAGGAATATGCACTCTATCCGTCTTACTCCGGGCTTTTCGCGGAAAGCAATAAATGGTGCTCCGAAAATATCTTCAGTGCGTTATCGAATAACCTGGTCGACGGTACGGAAATGATGAACCACTTTGGTCCGCTCAACCACCAGGAAGTCAGCAACAGATGGCAGTATTTCGCCATACCGTGGTATTTCTGGAATACTTTCGAAAAAAATGACGAGCGCCGTGAGATGTTCTACTACGATTATATCGGAACGGACGGACTGCATTACGTGCAGGCTCCCGCCGGACAGACCAATCCGCCGAAGGGCTACTATTACCTGGCGGACGTAGCCTCCAAAAAATACGCAGATCCGAAAGGTTCGACGACCTACCTCGACGGCCACGTGTTCCCGATCATCCGCTACGCCGACATTCTCATGTGCCGTGCCGAAGCATTGAACGAGCTCACTGGCCCTAATGCCGAAAGCATTCAGCTGATCAACCAGGTAAAAGCGCGCTCGAAAGCCAAATTGCTGGGCGCAGCGGGTACATTCACCAAGGATGCCCTGCGTGACGCGATCCTGCAAGAGCGCGGATGGGAGTTCTTCTTCGAATGCAAACGCCGCGAGGACCTTATCCGGATGGACAAGTACCAGAGCGTCGTGAACACGTACCTGAGCGCCATCGGCAAAACCCCGCGGATCGATATTAACAAACACAGATATTTCCCGTACCCACAGGCACAGGTAGACATTAACCCTAACCTTTCGAATACCGGCAGATAATCGCCGGGCAAGCATGCAGACAGGCAGTACGCGTTCCCGTGTATTGCCTGCTGCCTTTTCCGGGGCAGGTTTTGAATTATATTTACCAATACATTACACGGTTTCCCCTATGCAACGTATCCTCCTCGCGCTCGCGATCCTGGCCACCGGCCTGACTTTTATCGGCTGCAATGGCACAGGTATCGAAACGATCAGTCTCAGTGCTCCGGGCAGGAATACGCTGAAAGTGAAGATCGATGTCAAAACCACCGACCCCTGCGCGGTCCGGATCGAGTACTGGCAGAAGACCGATTCATTGCACAAGTTCACGACGAATGCATCCCCTGTGGGTACCGACCACGCATTGGTGCTGACCAACCTGCGTCCCAAGTCCCAGTACCTTTACCGTATTATTTCTTCCGACGGCGGCGAGGAAACTACCAGCAAAGTCTATGATTTCCGCACGTCGGGCTACCCTATGTGGATCCAGGATTTTTTCCAGACCATCGCCCCGGATCCGGCGGTCGTGCCGGAGGCATTCAAAAAAGGGTTCATCCTCCTTTCCCGCCGCGAAACACCGGGTATTATTTTCCTGCTCGACCACAAAGGCGATATCCGCTGGTACCATCAGGTGAACGGGACCGGCTTCAAAACCACACATTTCACACGCAACAAAACCATCCTGTCCATTCTGGGCACGGAAGAATATCCTACCAGCTACGGCAATGAAATCCTGGAAGTATCGCTCACCGGCGACACCTTGCTGCACCTGAAAAAAGGCGAGAACGATTTCAGAGAAACGATCCACCACGAAATCATCCTCAACAACCACAGCCAGATCGTAACCCTGAATGAGCAGACGCGCATTATGGACCTCAGTTCCGTCGGCGGCAACGAGCAGGACACTGTCAAAAGCGATGGCATTCTCGTGCTCGACCGCAACGGTAAAAAAGTATGGGGTTGGTCGGTGTTCGATGCGCTCGACCCGCTGAAAGACCCGAAAATAATGCAGGAGAAAAAGGATTGGATGCATGCCAACAGCGTGAGCTTTGATCGCGACGGCAATTACCTGATGTCCTTCTACAACAACGGGCAAATCTGGAAGATCGACTCCAAAACCGGTAAGGTACTCTGGAAATTTGGCCGCGGCGGCGATTTCAAAATGCCGGCAAAAGGTGTTTTCGACCAGGGGCACGCCGTTCACCGCAATGCGGAATGCGATCTGATGCTCTTCGACAACGGTACGAGCAAACAAACTACCCGGACGCTCACATTCAGCCTTGACGAAGCGAACAAAACTTCGGTTTTGAAACACCACATTACATTACCCAAAGAATTTTATACCGCGCGCATGGGCAGCGCCTACCTGGTGGGGCCCGATGCCGTACTGCATTGCAGCTCCAAGACCAACAGCATTGTACTCACCAACCTGGACGGACGTTTTCTGTGGGCGCTCAAAAGCACGATTATGCCCTACCGCGCCGAATTTGTTCCACAATCGCAGGTTGTACCCTACCTGGTAAACTGACGCGGCCTATGCAACCGGTACCTGCCTACCTTTTCGTCACCTTCCTGAAAATCGGCGCTACGTCGTGGGGCGGCTTCATGTCGCTGATCTCGATGATCCAGAAAAAGGTGGTGGAAAAAGACCGGATGCTCGACAATGCGAAGGTACTCGAAGGCATTTCACTCGCCTCGGTGCTGCCCGGGCCGATGGCCGTCAATGTAGTTTCATTTGTAGGTTACCAGCTCGGCGGGTGGAAAGGGTCGCTGATCAGCGTCGCGGCGGCTATTCTTCCGTCATTTTTGCTGATGCTGGCCCTGTCGCATTTCTACTTTCAATATGGCGATGTGCCCGCGATGAGCCATTTCTTTGCGGGGATATTGCCTGCCGTCGCGGCCATTATCATCAGTGTGGCGATCAGCATGGGGCGCAAAAGCATTTCGGATGTCCCGCAGGCAGCCATTGCCATCGCCGCTGCCGTGGTGGTTTTTATTTCAAAATCCTATTTCACAACCCTGGCCATTCTGCTGGTATGCGCGCTGGCGGGGTATTGGATTTATTTCAAAAAGACAACTTCAACAGTGGCAACCGAACCTGTGCGGCAGAGACTTAAAATACCCTACCCACTGCTTTCTGTCCTGATCCTCGCCATTGTGCTGATCGCCTGGCCGCAAAGCAACCCGCTGGCCGCATTGCACCGTAGCATTCTGCTGACATTCTCCGGCATGAGCCTGACCCAATTCGGCGGCGGATATGTGATTATCCCCGCCATGCAGAAGATCATCGTCGACGGCCACCGCTGGCTTTCCGACCGTGCCTTTGCCGACGCGATCGCCATGGGGCAGGTTACGCCCGGGCCGATTTTTATCAGCGCCACTTTTATCGGTTATAAACTCGCCGGTTTCTGGGGGGCGCTCAATGCTACGGTTGCTATTTTCACGCCGACTGCCGTCCTTACCGTCATATGTTCCCGTTTTTTTGACAAAATCAGCCAATCCGAACTGGTCATCGCCATCTTCAAAGGCTTACGGCCAGCCATTATCGGGATGATCGTTTCGGCCGGTATCTCCATTTTGTGGGGCGATGGCATTACCGCTTTTTCGGTAACCGTGTTCGCTGCGGCGCTTGGCGCAACGATTTATTTCAAAACCGACCCGGCGTTGGTGGTACCGGCCGCCGGCATTCTTGGATTGTTAATCCTGTAACCCATGACATTCACCCCCGTTCAAATCATCGGCACCCAGCGAAGCGGCTCCAATTTGCTGCGACTGATGCTCAATCAGCTGCCCGAAGTATCGGCGCCGCACCCGCCCCATATCCTCGAAAGGCTGATGCCCCTGTTGCCTGCTTACGGCGACCTGGCCGTTGAAAGTCAGTTTACCCGGCTAATCGAAGATGTATGCACGCTGGTGGAAACCAATCCCGTACCCTGGACGGCCGTTACCCTCGATCGCGCGACAATCCGGCGGCAATGCGAGGCGGCTACCCTGCCCGAAATTGCCAGGGTGGTGTATGAGTTGAAAGCCGCGGCCGACGGCGCGCGCATCTGGACGTGCAAGAGCATGGCCAATATCCATTATGCCGGCGAGCTCGAAAAGTACAGCACGCCGCCCCGTTATATCCACCTTTTCCGCGACGGGCGGGACGTGGCGCTTTCTTTCAAAAAGGCCATTGTAGGCGAAAAACACAGCTACCATCTCGCGCAGCAGTGGAAGAGCGAGCAGGAGGCTTCCATTGCATTATTTGAAAAACTGGGCCCCGGGCGCGTGCTGCGCGTGCGTTACGAGGATTTATTGAAGGCCCCTGAAAATGAATTGAAACGGATATGTTCGTTCATTGGAGCGCAATACTCGGAAACGGCGCTGGCCTACCACGAGTCGGCCGAATCGCGGGAAACGGCCAATTCGGGGCTGATGTGGCAGAATGTGGTGAAACCCGTCCTCACCGACAACCACCGGAAGTTCCTGGCCGGGCTTTCCGAAACCGATATCCGTATTTTCGAGCGTGTGGCAGGCGATACCCTGGAAAAACTGGGCTACGAGCGCGTTTTTGAGCAGGATAATGTACCTTTCACAGCGCCGGAGATTGCGGATTTTTCCCAAATAAACCAGGAACTGAAAAAGGAATTCAGAAGTAAACTAAGGCCCGAAGACCTGGAAAAAAGGCGACCGCAGGAGCAGCTCCTGAAAGCGATTTCCAGCCGTGTACCGCTTTTTACGCATTGAAAAACCATGCAGATAGACATCAACATACTACCGGCCATAGCGCGTGAAGCCGGAAATGCCATCATGGCGATCTACAACGATCCCGCACGGGCGGGCGAAGTGGAAAGCAAAGCCGACGATTCGCCGCTGACGCTCGCCGACAAAGCCTCTCATGAGGTGATTATCGCTGCGCTGGCCGCGCATTTCCCCGGCATACCCGTGCTTTCCGAAGAAGGCCGCGATATTCCGTTCGAAGAAAGGAAAAACTGGCATACCTACTGGTGCGTCGACCCGCTTGACGGCACCAAGGAATTTGTCAAACGAAACGGGGAATTCACTGTCAACATCGCGCTCATACGCGACCGCAAGCCCGTTATGGGCGTTATATATGTACCCGTGACGGGCGTGACCTACTACGCCGACCAGGCAGGCGGGGCCTGGAAAACCGATCCCGCAGGCAATGCAGCCCGGCTTCAAACCAGCAATGCCGCCGATCACTGGACAGCGGTAGGCAGCCGTTCGCACGGCAGCCCGGAGGAAGCCGCAGTGCTGGCGCGGTACCCTGTCACAAGCCAGGTGTCGGTAGGTAGCTCCATCAAGTTCTGCTTCATTGCAGAAGGGCTCGCGCACATTTATTTCCGGCAAGGGCCTACCATGGAATGGGACACCGCCGCCGGGCAGGCCATACTCGAATGCAGCGGCGGCAAAATGACCACGGCGGCCGGCGAGCCATTTTTGTACAATAAGGAATCGCTGCTCAACGGCAGTTTTCTCTGCCTTTGCCAATGAAAGAGCAGAAAGGAACGGTAATATGGCTGCTGGGGCATTCGGGCGCGGGCAAAAGCACGCTGGCCCAAATGGTGGCCGCCCAATTCGAAAGTGAGGGCTACCGCACGATTTCGCTGGATGGCGATGTGGTGCGGGCCGGTATGAACAGCGACCTGGGCTTTTCCGAAGCGGACCGGCTCGAAAACATCCGGCGGGTAGCCGAGCTCTGCAAAATTCTGCTCGAAAAAGACCTCATTATCATTTGTTCCTTCATTACGCCCATGCAATCGCACCGCGACCTGCTGCGGGAAACCCTGGGCGACCGCTACCTGGAAGTATACCTGGAATGCCCGATCGATATTTGCGAACAACGCGATGTGAAGGGCCTTTACCGAAAGGCGCGCAACCACGAGATCGACAATTTTACCGGAATCGGCTCGGGGTTCGACGCACCCACCCGGCCCGACCTTACCGTGCCGACCGCATTATGGCAGCCCGCCGAATGTGCCGGAGCGATTTACCGGCTGGCTATAAGTGCGCAATAGAGGATTTTTCAAGGCCAGGAAGCCATATCAAACGGTCGTGTATTCGATCTTTGGCGGGTGCCCGCTGTTCCAGTTCACATTAGGCAAATCAAACATCAGCGTGACGGTGGTTCCGTTACTGCCGTCGATATGCAGTACCCCGCTCACCTCCGTCGCCAGGCCGTGCATGAGGCTCATACCCAGCGATTGCACCTGCCCGGCATCGAAGTCAGGCGGCAGGCCGATGCCATTATCCCTGATCATCAGGGTGACGTGTGTACCCACCTTATATTTGAAAGTAACTTCAATTTTACCGGCCCGGCTGTCCGGAAATGCATATTTGATAGCATTGGTTATGGCTTCATTAAGCAAGAGCCCCATCGGTATCGCGTGTGAAACATCGAGGCTGATCTCATCCACATCCGTCAAAAACGTGATATGGTGCATCGATCCGAAGCTGTCGCGCAGGTACATGACCAATTCTTTGATGTAGGCCTGCATATTGACCGCCGTAACATGCTCGGTCAGATACAATTTCTGGTGGATCAA
>CAMLNK010000192.1 GCA_946481035.1 uncultured Dyadobacter sp.
GGCATTTTTACATCCATCAGCACGATGTCGAAATAATCATCAGCCAGTTTTTGCAATGCCATCTCGCCATTATCGGCAATCGTGACGCGGACGTCGCGGATCATTTTCTTCAAAGTTTCCTCGGCTACCACCTGGTTGAAGAGATTATCCTCTACCAACAGTACCGCCAGACCGGTAAGCGGCGTGTCGTCGCCGGCCTCGGCGTGGTCTTCGGAAGTGTGGCAGATCTCAAACGTGAGATCGAAAATGAAAGTGGTCCCCTGTCCCGGCCGGCTTTGCACCTGCATCGTTCCGCCTTGCTCTTCCACCAGTTTTTTGGCAATAAAAAGTCCCAGGCCGGTACCCGACTGCTTGCTGTTCGAATCGTCGTCGATCCGGGCGAAAGTCTCGAAAATGTATTCCAGCTTGTCCTCGGCGATGCCTATGCCGGTATCAGTCACGCTGAATTGCAACTGCTCATGCACCCCCTCCCGGGACGCGACGCCTACCCGAATGGCTACCGAGCCGTTTTCCGTAAATTTCACTGCATTACCCGCCAGGTTAAGCAAAATCTGATGGAGCCGGATCGGGTCTCCGATCAGCTGCGGGCTCACGTCCGGGTCCACGGAAATTTCGAGCTTCAAGCCTTTCTCTTCGGCGATTACCCTGAGAATGTAGCCAAGCCGCTCCAACCGGTCGCGGACCTCGAAGGGTTTGTTTACAAAAGAAAACTTGCCCGCTTCGATTTTAGAATAGTCGAGAATGTCGTTGATAATGGCGAGCAGGTTTTCCGAGGAATAGCGGATACCCTTCGCATATTCCAGCTGTTTATCGTTGAGGGGTGTATCAAAAATCAGTTCGGACATTCCGAGGATGGCCGTCATAGGCGTTCTGATCTCGTGGCTCATATTGGCAAAAAACTGCTCCTTAAACCGCGATTTCTGCTCGACCAGCTGCTTCTGCCGCTCGATTTCCTCTTTCTGAACCTGGATTTCGGCCGTTCGCACGGCCACTTTCTGTTCGAGCTTTTCGTATAATATCGCATTTTCGATCGCGACGGCTATCTGCCCCGAGAGGAGTTTGATCAGCTGGGTGCGCTCCTGGGTAAATACGGCCGTCGCAAGGTTGTTTTCCAGGTACAGCGCGCCCACAACCTTTCCCTGGTTCAATGCAGGGATACACAATGCCGAACGGACGCCCCGGACAGCCACCACCGGGTCGTTTTTGAATTCACTCAGCTGCGCATCGGGCAAAACAACATCCGTTTTGTTCAGGAAAACATGCTCAATAATGTCCGGTGGGACGGATACCGATTCCGAAAGCGGGATTTTTCGAATGTCCGTCCGCTCATTCACAACCGACCGCATCGCTTCGATCATCAATTCCCCACCCCAGTCGAGAATAAAATAGCCCGATTGCGCCCCCGCATTCTCGATCGCGAACTGCATCAGTTTTTCCATAAGCTGGTCAAAAACCACCTCGCTTGAAATGGCCGCGGATGTTTTCATCAAGGTCGAGAGATCGAGCGTCGAAGCAATGCTTTCCCCGGCATTCAGCGGGGTTGCTTTTCCGGATTCGCCGGCTGACCCGGTTATTCCGGGAAACGTTTTGAGTAATTGCCTTTCTTTCAAAACACAACCCCACTCGTGGTAACCGTCGAAAGCGGCGTGCAAATAAAATTTAGCCGCCTTTTCCTGCCCTTTTCCCATCCAATACCTGCCGCAAAGCTCGTTTGCCAATGCCGCCTCGTGCGTGTGACCGTTTTCCCGCGCAGCGACAATCGCCTCGTCGAACCGCTTGGTGGCCTGGTCGCTTTTCTCCTGAACGGCCAGGATTTCGGCATCGAGCAGGTAGTAGCGATGAGCAAAGTTGACAGGCACCATTGCCGCCAGTTTTTCCAGCTTTTTCAGCTGGGCTTTCGCTGAGCGGATGTAAGCGGGGTTACCGTCGCCGGCCCGATGCAATGCGACATTCGCCAGCCCGAAGAAAAAAATGTACAGCGGTTCAAAAAGCGTAGCCTTCACGGCGTCGAAGTAAGCCGAGGCTTGTGTGGCATGCTGCAAAGCGCGGTGCGGATCTTCATTCAAATAGGCAATTATCATTTTAAAAACGAAAACTGCGAACATTCGTGACCGGTCCTTTTGCCTCAGAATGCCCGAAAAATCAGGTTTTTCGTCAAAATAAGGCCCTGAAAGCGTAGCCGGATCATCGCGCTGGCCCAGCAGACTGTCTATCATCTCGATAAACGGCTCGTTATAATGGGTAACCGCTTCGCGCGAAAGCGCACGCGGCGGCTCATTGTACCGCAATATCTCGTGCCTGACCCAATGCAGGTTTTTCCCCGACAGCATCAGGTGGAATGAGTAGCTATTCGAAGCATAGGTACAATATTCAAGGTCGCCCATTTCAATACCTGTCTGGTAGGATTTGCGCAGCGGTTCGAGCGAGTCGTTGACATGCCGGCCCCAGGGGCGGTTCACGATGTTGTACACCAGCAGCGTCCGCTCACGCGCCACGCCGCCGGCTTGTTCGGCCAGTTTCAGGGCCACATTACCGAAGCGGTAGCAAGCCGCGGGTTTGTTTTCGACCGCGTTGACAATCGCACCATAAGTCGCAAATGTGATCGCCGACTCGGCCGCCACGCCGTGCCTGAGCGAAAGCTCCACCATTTTGATAACCATCAGCGGATACAGTGCAGGAATTTTTGCATACACGATAGCGGTAATATTCTGCAACACCCGCATGACCGCCAGCGCACGCACGTCGGTCATGGTCGGCAGCAGCGACAGCGATTCGATCGTCCGGCCACGCAGCCACCACTTCGATTTCAGGTAAGCGGTGATAATGTGCATATTACCGGGCCTACCGGGAAAGCGGATGCCCAGCTCGCGCAAAACCGTCAGTGAAATTTCAATAGCTTTATCCTCCTGTTGGCTTAAAATCAGGCAGCGGATCTGAACGTCGTAAACTGCCGCCTTGTCGTCGAGCCCCTGGGCACGAGCGAGTATCTCGCCCGCGATCGCCAGGCAGACCTCCGGATCACCGGCCATGTAGGCGCTTTCTGCGCATTGAATGCACACCGAGAATGCCAGCGGGTAGTCGTCCTGCCAATCTTCTTCCATCAGCAGCTGCCTCCCCTTTTTGAAATAGGCGAATGCAACCGAATAGGCGGCCGATGCCTTGGCTTTTTCACCGGCTTCGCAATTGAGGCGGGCAATCCTGCGTCTTTCGGAGGCCGTTCCGTATTTCGCGCTGTAATTCAAATGGTTGACGATCTCGAAAAGTTGCCGGTTCCGTTCGTCCGCCGAAAGCCTTTCTAGCAGGAAATAGGCAGTACTCAGGTGGGTGTCGATTTGCTCCTCGGTGGAAAGCAGGTCATACGCAGCGGCTTGAACCTGGTCGTGCACGAAAATGTACCTGTTTTGAACCAGGTAGTGGTCGCCCCGCTGGCGGTCGGCAACGACGCGCAGCAGGTTTTCGGTTACCGCTTCCTGAATATCTTCGCCGGCTTCCTGTGGGGTTTTATCCAAAAGCGCTGAAAGTACCACCAGTTCGAATTCGGTACCGATGCAGGAGGCGGTGGTCAGTGCCTTGCGGGCGGACGCGGAAAGGTTATTGATTTTGGTACTTAATAAATGCTGCGACGAGACCGATTTCGTCTCGCTATCCAACTGCTCCACATCCCAGATCCATTTCCCGGCCGCCGCATCGTAGCGGATCAGCGACTGGTGATATAACCTTTGCAGTGTTTCGGAAATGAAGTAAGGATTACCCAATGTGCCTGCCAGGACGATCTCGGCCAAGGGCAATGCCGCGCTCATCGGGCATGAAAAAGTATCCGCAACGAGCTCGGAGATAGCCTCTTTATGCAATGGCGAAAGCGCGATCTGAGTGAGCCTGGACTGGCTCGCGTCAAGCTCGCGGATAGCTGTCCGCAGCGGATGCGTGGCCGGAACCTCATTGTCGCGATAGGTACCGATGATCAGCAGGTTATTACCCGCTACCGAATGGGTAACACGGCTCAGGAAACGCAGACTGGAAAGGTCGGCCCAATGCAAATCGTCGAGGAACAGGACCAGCGGATGCTCGGGTTTGGTAAAGACATTGATAAAGTTGGTAAATACATTCACGAACCGGTTCTGCGCTTCCAATGGCGAAAGACGCTCCACGGCAGGCTGGCGCCCGACGAGCTTCTGCAATTCGGGGATAACATCGATAATGATATTCCCAAAAGGCCCCACAGCATCCAGAATGGCCGTTTTCCAGTAAGCCACGTCCCCTTGCGATATCTTGCACACCAGCTCCTTGAAACATTTGATCACCCCTTCGAACGGAATATTCTGGACATATTGGTCAAATTTCCCGGAAACAAACAGCGCGCCCGCCGCTTCAAGCTGCTGCTGAACGGCGGCGATCAGCGACGATTTCCCGATCCCCGACTGCCCCGACACAAGCACCAGCTCATTGCCCTCGCGGATGCGCGCGAAGGCCGCGAGCACCTGCGCCGCCTCGTGCGTGCGCCCGTAAAGCCGATCGGATATTTTGAAAAGCCCGGGCTGGTCGGATTGGCCGGCTATGAAATCCCCGGGCAATGCATGAAGGTTTTTACAAATCGCGAGGTCGGCCAGAATGCCGCGGGAAGTTTGGTAACGGTCCCCGGGCTTCTTTGCCAGCAGCTTCATGACGATGCCGGAGAGCGCGGCCGTTTCTTCGGAATGCCACTCGGGCATACGCGCGATGTGCGCATGTACGAGCTCGTTCGGGTCGGTACTATCAAAGGGCAGTTTGCCGGTAAACAGGCGATAAAACAACACACCCAGGCGATAATATTCGGAACAATAACCGACCGGCACATCAATGAGCCCGCTTTGCTCGGGGGCAATATAATGCAGGTCGATGGCCACCTGCCGACCCAAAACGCCGCGGTCGGCAGTAACGGGTTGGGCGTGGGCCATGTCCGCGAGCCGGACCCGGCACGTCGCCGGATCGATCAGCAGGTGTGCCGGACGCAGGTCGCAATGCGAAATGCCGTGGTAATGCAGCTCTTCCACGATCCGGACAAGCTCTTCGGCGATGGTAATGCCGGTATGGGTGTCTATTTTATTGGTATCCAGGTATTGTTGCAGCAGGATACCGTCAAAGTCGTCCAGTTCGGTGATGTGGTAGCTTTCCGTACGCACAACCCGCCGCGCATTCAGAATCCTGTCGAACTGCGGCCAGACAAATGTGCCCTGGGCCAGGTCAAAAGACGGATCGCTCCCCGCCGAAACGGGTACGGCTTTTAAAATGACCTTTTCAGAAGTGCTTTCACGCACCGCCGAAAAAAACGACCGGGTCGCATCTTTATAAAGTTCCTGCATGACCCGGAAGTCGGGTATTTGTATAGTGTTGAGGCCCATCACATCTTAAAATATTCAGTTTCAAAGCAATGCAAAGGTAACTTTCAGGCAATACCGTCAAATTGCGGCTGACGGATTTTTATATTTTTTTATACTTTTTAAGGAGTGCTTACCATTTGGCACCGGTCGGCTGCTGTACTTTTGTCAACATCAACGAAAATCAAACAGATCGAACAATGAGAAAGATAGCAATTATGGGCGCCGGCCAATCGGGATTGCACCTGGGTATCAGGCTCGTCAGAAGCGGTTATGACGTGACCATCATTTCAGAACGTTCGGCAGAGGAAATATTCAACGGCCCGCCTACCGGCGCCACCTACCTTTTCAACGATACCCTGCAACTGGAAAAGGAACTGGGTCTCGACCTATGGGCCGATACCGCCTTCCATTCGACGGGTTTCAATATCAACTTCGGTACACCCGCCGGCGACTATGCATTCGGCATCCAATCGCGCACAACCAAACCGGGTGCTTCCATCGATCAGCGTTTGAAATTCTATCAATGGATCAAGTTGTTCGAGAAACTGGGCGGGAAGTTCATCGTAAGCGATACCACGCCGTCCGATCTGCTGGCATGCACCGCGCAATTCGATCTCGTGGTTGTTTCGTCTGGCAAAGGCCCGCTGGCCAGGCTATTTACCAGAGACGACGAACGCTCGACGCACCAGGTACCGGCCCGCAAGCTCGTACAGATCCATATCAACGATTTTGAACACACACAAAGAACACGGTTCAATTCCATTACCCTGGACGCGGTGATGGGCGCCGGGGAGATCATTACGGCCCCGTTTTATCAAAAGGACGACATTCAATGCGCATTCCTGCTCGTAGAAAGCATTCCGGGCGGCCCGATGGATGTCTTCGACGCGGCCGATTCAGCCATCGGTATCCTCGATAAGGCGAAGGAGATGATCCGCACACTGCTGCCCTGGCGGTACCCGGCGTTTGAAAATGCCGCGGTAGTCGGTAACAATGCTTTCCTGAAAGGTTCTTTCGCCCCGGTGGTAAGGAAGCCGGTGGTACAGCTTAACTCGACGGCTGCCGTGCTCGGTATCGGTGACACGGTGATCCTCAACGACCCTATCGTGGGCCAGGGCGGGAATAATGCCTCCAAAATGGCAAATAGTTATGCGCAGGCGATCATTAGCCGTGGTGATGCGCCCTTCGATGTCGAATGGATGAACCGGACTTTCGAAGAATTCTGGGGGTATTCGCGGTACGTCAACCGTTTCTGCGACATTTTCCTCTCGCCACCCGCGCCGCACGTGGTCGAAATCCTGCAAGCGGCAGCGCAGCATCCCGCAGTCGCATCCGATTTCGTAAATGGCTTTAACCATCCGCCGGCCCTGTTCCCATGGCTCGACGACGCCGATGCCGCCCGCGAGTACCTGACACGAAAAACCATGATCCCCGCCTCCGAGGCGCTCTAAGCATTTACTTTTCCTAACACATACTTACACCAAACTCAACTGAATCATGCAAAATCAAATCTTCGCGTCTCGCCGGGACGCTGACAGGGATAGTATTGCCCTGCCCGCACCTGCACACACTGCCCACATGCCCGCACCCGAGGCCATCGGCCTCCTGATCGATATGGTCAATGCCGGTGGGCCCCATGAATCGGAATATCCGTTCCTGGATACATTGATGGGGAATTTATATCAAATGAAACTGGCCGGCAGGCTTGACGCTCCGACGCTTAGCTTCCTGCAAAGCCTTTTTCATGAGGAATTTCTGGCAGAAACTTTGCACGGCTACGTATACAGAAAGCCGTTGGGGTACGCCGGCGACTTCCGGCTGATCGATATGATCTATACGCA
>CAMLNK010000193.1 GCA_946481035.1 uncultured Dyadobacter sp.
AGAACAGACGTAATTTTTTGAAAGCATCGGGCCTCATTGCCGGCGGTGCCATCCTCAGCCCGCTAGGAAGCTACGGCTACAACAGCGCGGTAGGTGATACGATCAAAGTGGCACTTATCGGTTGCGGCGGACGTGGAACCGGCGCAGCGGCACAGGCATTGAGCACTACCCAGAACGTGCAGATCGTGGCTATGGCTGATGCTTTCAAGGACCGTCTCGATGATGCTTACAAAAACCTGACCGCTAAAAAATATAAAGATGCCTCAGGAAAGCCGGTTGACACCAAGGTGAAAGTGGATGTACCCGAAGACCGGAAATTTGTAGGATTCGATGCATTCAAAAAGGCCATCGCATTGAAAGATGTTGATGTGGTGATCCTCGCAACGCCTCCGGGCTTCCGTCCTTCGCATTTTGAAGAGGCCGTGAAGAACAACAAGCACATTTTCATGGAAAAACCGGTTGCAACCGACGCACCGGGTATCCGCAAAGTGCTTGAACTGGCAGAAGAAGCTAAAAAGAAAAAATTGAACGTAGTAGTAGGTCTGCAACGCCACTACCAGGCAAACTACCGTGAGGCGATCAAACGCATTCACGACGGCGCGCTGGGTGATATCGTAGGCGGCCAGGTATACTGGGTGGGTAGCAGCCCGTGGATGAAGGAGCGCCAGCCTAACCAGACTGAAATGGAATACCAAATGAGAAACTGGTATTACTTCAACTGGCTTTGCGGCGACCATATTTCAGAGCAGCACGTTCACAATATCGACGTCGCTAACTGGGTGAAAAATGGTTATCCTGTATCGATTCAGGGAACCGGCGGGCGCCAGGTACGTACGGGCAAGGCTTATGGTGAAATTTACGATCACCACACGCTCGACCTTGTTTACGCGGATGGTACTGTGATTTCCAGCCAATGCCGCCAGTTCGAAGGAACCTGGAACCGCGTTGACGAGGCATTCGTAGGTACCAAAGGCCGTATCGACAGCTTCGATGATAAGAAAACGATCCTGAAAGACTACAAAGGAGGCGTGATTTATCACCACGACAACTCGAATTACAGAAACCCATATCAGGTTGAACACGACGAGCTGTTCGCTGCCATTGCAAAAGGTGAATACAAATTCGCTGATGCTGAAAACGGCGCGAAAAGTACGATGACCTCGATCATGGGCCGGATGGCTACCTATTCGGGCAAGCAGATCAAATGGGAAGAAGCATTGAACTCGGATATCAACCTGTTCCCTGACAAACTTGCGTGGGATGCTTCTCCGAAAGTGTTGCCAGGCCCGGATGGACTTTATCCTGTGGCAATCCCTGGTAAAACTCAGGTGATCTGATTCAATACCAATAACGCAAAATGGCCCGCTGAGGGCCATTTTGCGTTTTAATAGTATTTCTCGGAGCGAATAACTATATTCGGTAAGAGAATCCTTGACGATACTTTTGTGGAACGAAATATGTAGTCGGTGAAGCTTAGCCTGAGAAACGCTGTACTTATCCTTCTTGCCGGTATGATCGTGCTGGCAACCGGCTCGTTTTTAAATTCATCCAAAACCCAATTCAGCGATCCCGTCATTCTGAGCGGGCTTGCAATTGAATTCATTGGTACGATTTGGCTGGTATTATACCTCAATCAGCGCCGCAGACGTCACAAAGCCTGATCACAACTTCGCCGATCTGTTTCTCAGATAAAAATCCGCCAGAACCAATGCCGTCATCGCCTCCACAATCGGGACAGCGCGTGGCACCACACATGGGTCATGACGGCCTTTTCCTTGTACTATCGCGACATTTCCGAACTGATCCACGCTTTCCTGATCCTGCATGATGGTAGCAACAGGCTTGAATGCGGTACGGAAGTAAATATCCTCTCCGTTTGAAATACCTCCCTGGATACCGCCGGAGTGGTTCGTACGCGTGTGCACATCACCATTTTCGTCAGTATAGAATGCATCGTTGTGCTGTGAGCCGGGAAGCAGCACTCCGTCGAATCCACTGCCGTATTCAAAGCCTTTGACAGCATTGATGCTCAGCATTGCTTTGCCTAGCTCCGCGTGGAGTTTGTCGAAAACGGGTTCTCCCCAACCCGCCGGTGCTCCTTTTACGACGCAATTGACAACGCCGCCGATCGAATCCCCTTGCTTACGGACGCTATCGATATAGTCGAACATCCGCTGGGCCATTTCGGGGTCCGGACAGCGAACTGCATTGTTTTCAGTTTCCGAAAGATCCAATTCCTGGTAACTTTTTTCCAGTTTCATGGCACCTACTTGTGACACATAGGCCTGAATGCTCACGCCCAGCTCGGCCAGCATGAGCTTCGCGAGCGCGCCTGCGGCTACACGTGCGGCCGTCTCGCGTGCGGAACTGCGCCCGCCTCCGCGATAGTCACGAATGCCGTATTTGACCTGATAAGTATAATCGGCGTGGGAAGGCCTGAATTGTGCGGCTATATGCGAGTAATCCTTGCTCCGCTGGTCTTCGTTCCGGATCACCATTGCGATAGGCGTACCGGTCGTTTTTCCTTCGAATACGCCGGATAGCACCTCAAACTCGTCCGCTTCTTTGCGCTGCGTCGTAATTCGCGACTGTCCGGGCTTTCTGCGGGTGAGTTCGCTTTGGATAAAATCAGAATCGAAAGGCACGCCCGCCGGGCAGCCTTCAATCACTACCCCAATCCCTACTCCGTGCGATTCGCCGAAAGTGGCTATTTTAAATATCTTGCCGTATGTACTGCCCATTAACTTACTTTCTAAATACCCAAATCATTGTTACCAACAACAATACAATCACGATGTTGGTTAAATCCTTCAAAATCCTTTTATAATCGATCGTCTCACGGCCGCTGTCGAGGTTTTCCAGGTTGTCGTACAATCCCGACGAGCCGGAAAGCGACAAGTTAGTCAATTTGTAATCCTCTCCCCTTACTTCCAGCGATGCCGCCGATCTTAAAGTGTCATATTTCGCCTTTTCGACATTGAAATAGATCCAGTGAAAATACCGTCCCAACGGGAATTCGCCATCCTTCCGGGGGACTACGAAATAGTCGAATGTTCTTTCTCCAACAACGCTCTGGTAGCTCCTTTTGATCACTTGGCTAATCTCCGGCGGATAAATATCGAAAGAAGAACTTGCCTGAATCACAGGAGCAGGAATCGCATTAATATTTCCGACACCCTCCACCTTGAACATATATCTCACACTTTCGCCCGGATAAACCAAATCACTCGACAATTTCTCCCGCAAACTATATTGGCCTACCGCCACCTGATCGCGAAGCGGATGGTCGGGAAGCTGTCTTACGACCACGCCAACCGGCCTTGACCGAAACGATTTCACCAGTTTCTTATCCACATTTACCGCGCCTCCGCTCTCCGTCACCATCATATCCAGCTTCACCGAAGGCAATTGAATATCTTCCGTGGTAATTGGAAAAAAACGGGCCTGGTACATGTTGTATTCCGCATACTTTCGGCCGCGGATCGTCACCTTCCGTTTGATAATCTCTTCGACACCCACGTTCTCCTCCCAGCAGTTCACAGGCCTTAATGTCTTTAAAATCCCCTGCAACTGCTCATTGAAGCGGTAAAACTCCATTTCCACCGGGGCATTTTCTGCAATGTACAGCGATATCCTTACCGCAAACCCCTGCCTTATGTAAACCTGCTTTTTGTCCGTCTGGACCGATAAAAACACGGATTGGCTGTTGTCGTCCACCTCGCCCACGTCAAAGTTTTCAGTTGCCAGTGCATTACCGGCCTCCTCCCCCGATTTGGCAAACACCACCATCGTTTCCTCCGAGCGCAGCTTTGCATTGTTGACTGTCAACGTAAACTCGGGAATCAGGTAATTTCCTGCCTTCGTCGCATAGTACTCCTGCGTGATTGTCTGGATAACTACCTTCCGGCCGTCCACCGTGCTCACCGAACTCGTGGCCGACTTACTCCGCTTCTCCAAGTCCTTGATTTCAGGGAATATAACCGATGGCCTTGTTTCCACATCGCGCAACACTACCGATATCAGAAACGGCTGATCCAGCGTCAGATTCTTCGAACCGTACTCGATCGTAGCGGCATTTTCGGGCGACTGCGCCAGGGCAATACTAAAAAAACACAAAAAAATATTTAATAACGCATATAATTTCATTTCAGTTTTTCGTTATCTTTATTGGAATTGCTGAAAACGAAGCGTTTTTAAGGGTTTCTCTTTGTTTTATCGTTGTCCCTAAACCACAAAACTACATAATACTATGGCCTCGATGCTTGAATACATTAAAATTATTCTCCAAAAAGTCAGCTTCGACCGCAAATTATTTGAAAAAGAACTCCGAAAAGCGATACGCATGTTAATGCCCGCTGAGATCAAAAGGCTTAGGCAATGGTGTTACGACCATTACGCAACTGTTCACCTACCCGTGTTGAACACCTGTTTTGAACGACTTTCCTCATTGAATTAGCAACAAGAACTACCATTTGATAATCGAGAGCTTAGAAAATAAGAAAGCCGCCCGGATTCGGGCGGCTTTCTTGCTTTAAGCCTCTTTCAGACCTATTTCTTCTTCGGAGCAGGCTTCGCTGCGGTACCAGCCGCAGGTTGTGCCGGTTGAGCAACCGCCAATCCTAATGCTTCTTTCGCAGCAGCATTGTCCGGATCTACTTTAAGCAGTTTCTCCCAGTATTCCTTCGCTTTCGCTTCGTCTTTCAATGTAGACTGCGCGTGGAATGCGAGGTATCCGTAAGCCAGTCTCAAATAAGACTTATATTTGCTTGGATCAGGATCTTTCTCCGCCAGTTCAGTCAATTTCAGATAATATGGCTGTGAAATACCCTTGTCAACGTTCTCTTGTCTGTCATACGCATTATAAAGCGTACTTGCACGCCAGTAGTATCCGTATGGCCAGTCTGGCAATTTTTGCGTTACAGTAGCAAAGATAGAATCTGCTTTCAGGTATAGGTTACGCTTATCAGTAGCAATTTTCAAGCTATCCGCAAAGTTAGGATCACCGGATTTCGGAACCACGATAGCCTGCGCAGTCTGGAAGTTGGAAAGACCTTCATAGTAGTAATCGTTGGCGCTTGCTTTGGCAGTATCCAGGTCGTTACCTTTCTCGAAAGCCGCAGCAGCCTTAGGATAATCCTTCGCAGCATAGTACAAGCCTGCTACTTCTTTGTAAGCAGCAGCAGCTTCCGCCTTGCTCGTATCCATTGCAGCACCCTTCTTGATATACTCCATACCCAGTGAGTCGTAGCCTTTGCCATCTGTCGATTTAGCATTCAGCGCACGGCCAAGGTATTTGTAGTCATCACCGATTACTTTATCAGGAGATCCTTTGATAAATTCTTCCAGGCTCTGGATTGCTTCGTCAGGCTTGTTGGTTTTGAAATAAGCCCATCCGTACATACGCTTGATGATCGGATTGCTGATCTTTCCTTTCGCTTCTTCCAGGAATTGGAGCGATTTAGTGTAGTCGTCCGCGGTAAATGCGAACTGAGCACCACGAAGTTTCATTTCAGGATCAGTGCTTCCGCTTTTTTGCAAATACAAATCGAAGTTTTCGGCAGCTTGCTTGTATTTCTGAGCAAAGAAGTAAAGCTCAGCGAGGTCTTTGTAAGCAGGGGCGAAGTTAGGATCGGCTTCGATCGCTTTTTTGTAATTCTCCAAAGCGAGGTTGTAGTTTTTACCACGGAGGTAAATAGAACCGATCGCATTGTGTGCAACTGGGTAATTAGGTTTTGCAGTCAATGCATATTCATAAGCAGTTACCGCATTACCACCTTCGTTGCGCAGCATCAGCGCATCGCCTTTTGCGATGTAAGCATCAGCAAGGTTTTTATCACGTTTGATAGCGAGATCCAGCAAACGGATCGCCTCAGCAGGGTCGTTGTTTTTCTCGAAAAGTGTGTAAGCTTCGCCTATTCTGTAAAGAACTTCGGCATCTTTGCCTTTTTTCTTCTCAGCAGTTTCGAACAGCTCCTTCGCTTTCGCACGATCACCTTTTGCAAGCGCAACCGTTCCAAGACCTACCTGGTTCAGGTAAGACTTCTCATCGAGCGACAGACCTTTTTCGAATGCTTTCTGCGCCTCATCCAATTGGTTGGTTTTAATATAGTAATAACCAAGGTAATATTGGTTATCAGCAGAAGGGCTTCCTTCGGCAAGCTTTTTGAGCAGAGCGCCTGCCTCATTGTAACGTTCTCCAACGATTAATGCCAAGCCATCCTGTACCGTCTGTGCGTGTAAGTTAACAAACGCTAATAAACCAAATACCAATGCTACTAATTTCATTCTCATGTTTCTGTTCATTTTTTACCCGGTTAAAATAATGATAAAAAACTTGGTTTTTCAATAACAAGCCCCAAATCTACTAATTGTTTACATTCACTATAACTCTTTCTTAACTTCCAGTTCGCGAGGGTAAACTACCGTTGGCAGCAAACCCATTTTTTGAATAATCAGCCCTCCGACGTCCCGGGCGATGTAGGTCATCAACCCACCTCCGAGCCCCGAGTACCCTTCCCGGCTGATAATATATAAGTCTCTGTGCAGCGGATAGCGCTTGAACTCCAATCCCGCCTGAAACGGCTGAATGTAGTCCGAAAGTGAGTCGGGCTGGGCATCTTTTGCGACTCCCATTACCCGGATACCTCTCGAAAGCTCTTCCGAAGCCAGCGAATGTCCGTCACTGATCCAGTTCACCCCGATAAAACCGAGGTGGGTCGGGTTATCCCTGACGTCCTTGATTACATTCTCATTTGATCCTGCTGAAATAATCCTCAGCTTCTGGATATCCTTAACGCCAAACTTGTTGAGGACGAAGTTCAGGTTGCTTGCATTGGCATTATCAAATACCAGTGTAATCAACCCTTCCTGCCCGCCCTTGATCTGCGACCAGTCGGTAAGCTTACCTTCCATGACCGCTTTCAGTTCCGGAATCGTGATGAGACTATCCGGGTTGCTCTTTCCAATCACCAGGGCCAGGCCGTCGGTTGCGATATGCTGGAACTTCTGGCTGCCCTTTTGCTTCCTGATAACATCCAGCTCCTTGTCGTTCAACTGGCGCGTGGCAAAAATAATCCTTGCGCTATCGTTCAACAGCTGGCGGATCGCTTCCTGCTCCGGTTTATAGTCTACCTTGAAATGCGTATTGGGGTAAATTCCCTCATAAGCACTC
>CAMLNK010000194.1 GCA_946481035.1 uncultured Dyadobacter sp.
TTTGGCCACGGGCAGAAGAAATGCATTATGCCCGTCTTTGGCGAACTCGCAGATCCAGCCGTCGAAAGTGGAAAGGTTTAATGCGGCGTTCATGGCGGCCGTCATACCGCTGGTACCGGATGCTTCGCGGGTTACGACGGGCGTGTTGAGCCAGATATCGGCCCCGTCTTTGAGCAGTTTGGATAATGCGAGCTCGTAGCCGGTGAGTACGGCCATATTCGGAAAAAGATGGCTCAGGTAAAACAAATGATTGAAAGTCCCTACCGCTCCCTCGTCTTTCGGATAGGGCTTCCCGGCCCATATTACCTGTACCGGCCGATCGGTATTCCCCATCAGTCTTTTGAACCTTTCCAGGTCCCAAACGAGCATATCCGGACGTTTGTAAGCCGCAAAACGCCGCGCCCACACGATCGTGAGCACATTGGGATCGAACAGCTTTCCGCTCTGGTCAGCAACGGTTTTGAACAATACCTTTTTCAACTCCTTCTTGCGCGCCGCGATTGCATCGCAATCTTTCCCGATCCGCGCCTTTTCCAGTACCGGGTCTACCCAATATGCATTGTTCTGCGCATTGGTAATGTGGCCGATCGGCGCGATTTTAGGATGTACTTTCCACATTTTGCGCGAAACTTCCCCGTGCAATTTCGAAACGCCGTTTGCCTTGTGGCTCAGGCTCAGTGCGGCCAGCGAATGATTGAATATCCCGTCGCGGATGCCGCTGATTTTCCGCACCGTTTCCAGGTCAATGCCGGAGAAGAAACCCAGCTTTTCCAGAAAATGAATGTCGTGTTTCTCATTACCGGCCTCTTCCGGCGTGTGCGTTGTAAAAACGACCTTTTTCTGTACCTCTGCGGCATTTTTATATTTTTTATACAAATGAAAAAGTGCAGAAACTGCATGCGCTTCATTCAAATGGTACACCTCCGGCTCATATTGCAGCGCTTCAAGCAGCCGCGCGCCGCCGATGCCCAGCACCATGCACTGGGCAACTTTGTAGCTAACGTCGGCATCATACAATGTATAGCTGATCGCCCGGGTCGACTCGTCGTTGCCGTCGGTGTCGGTGGTGAGCAGAAACAACGGCGCCGAGCCGAACGTCTCCGGATCGAGGTAGTAGGCGGCTACCCAAACGTCTTTGCCCATCATCGGTATCTGGAAGCGGATTTGGGTATCCACCAGGTACGAATACATTTTCTCCCGGAACTCCGGCTCCATGCTGCCATCTTTCTTGCGGCCCTGGTCGTAATAGCCGTATTTCCAAAGCATTCCAATGCCGATCAGGTTCTGTTTGAGCGCGTGTACGCTGCGCATATGTGAGCCCGCGAGGAAGCCCAGACCACCCGAATATATCTTTAATGCCTGATCGACAGCGAATTCCATCGAAAAGTAGGCGACTGATTTTTTGTACTTTTTATCCGCGGTAAACGGGTGATGGTAGGGAAGAGAGAAAGCTTGTTGTGACATCAGAAGCAATTTTGGTAAAACAAAAAAACTGCATAAAAAACCCGGCCCATCGAAAAGGGCCGGGTCGGAATATTTTCATGAGTGCCTATTTCCCGAAAAGCCGGGCCCAGAATCCTTTTGCCTTGGTTTTCGTCTCTCCGACTTTCTCCGTGGCCTCTTCTTTCAGTTCGGCTATTTCCTCCGTCGCCTTCGCTTTTAATTCTGCGGCTTTGGCCTGGGCCTCGGCCAGTTTCTCGGAAGCAACTTCCTTCGCATCTTCAAATGCTTCGGCGGCATCTTCCTTGATTTCCGCAAACTTCTCGCCGGCCACTTCCTTAATGTCTTCAAATTTTTCTGTCGCAGCCTCTTTCAGGTCTTCGAACTTCTCAGCAGCCGCTTCCGTCAGCCCGGCCAGTTTCGCTGCAAAGCCGGATTCCGCTTCCTCTACCTTTTCCACGACTTCTTCTTTCACCGCCTCTGCCTTTGCGGTTGCATCATCTTTTACCTCTTCCGCCTGCGCTTTCAGGTCGTCGAGCGTTTCGTAAACTTCGGCCTTAATGCCGTCGGCTGCCTCTGTCACTTCTTCCGCTTTGTCCTCAGCCTTCGTTTCCAATGCGTTAGCTTCCTCTTTCACCACTTCGGTCGCCTCATTCTTGATCCCAAGCCCCTCATCCACGACCTCATCCTTGGCATCGGTGATAGTCGTTTTGAGTTCTTCCACTTTATTTTCCAGCGATTCTTTTGCGTCGTCTGGGGTAGGTTCGGTATTCTCAGCCATGGGAAATGAAGTTTTAAGGTAAGAACAGTTGATACGATGAATGCGTAAGCTACAAAGGAGTTGCCAAGGTTCCAAGCGATGCACTCAGCTTTGTGTCAGGTTAACCTTCTAACCATCAAATTTTTAACCAACTCATAAAACGGCTCCGGCTGCAATGTGCGCCAGTTGTTGAGGTGCAGCGTACCACCGAAATTGATATAATAATCGAGCCGGTATTTCTTCCATTGCTCCTCCACATGCTCGCGGAAATTGATAGCCACAATCCATCCGTCCTCCACGTCGTCGAACCATTCGGAATAGTAATCGTCCTCATTGCCGCCGTGGAAATCGAGCACGTTCTCTCCGAGCAGGATAAACTGGTTAATCCCCTCATTCACAAGCGGATCGACCACCTGCCTTTTCAGGAACATGATGTCGTTATGCAAGGCATCGTTCCATTCCCCGAACATTTCGATGATCGTAAAGCGCTTTTTATAGTCGGCGAAAAGGATTTTCACGTACAGCGTCTCCGACCCGATGTGGTCCCAGAGCGGGTGGATATAGTAGCCGTAAATCGCATTTTCGTAATATTCCAGGTTGTAGGTGCGGCCATAGAACGGCGAACGCTCATCCTCACTGGCGATGTAATGTTTCTCCCAATTGTAATATGGCTCTATTTCCTGCATGGCAACGGTTTTGGAATGGCATTCTAAGCTAATATAAAAAGTTGGGAGTTTGGAGTTTGGAGTTTAGTGTTCAGAGTTTAAAGTTGAAAGTTCAGATTTGACTCTAAACTTTCAACTTTCAACTTCCAACTCTAAACTTTTTTCATTATTTGGACTTAATATAAATAGTATTGTAGCTTTGCAGCGGACATCGCCCGGTAACGCATTGACTACCCCGCCCTCAGATAGCTCTCCATTGCTCATTCAAACCAACAAATCGTTTGAAGAACTCTACCATTTGCATTGGGAAAAGGTATTTGCGGTTTGCTACCAGGGCACGCGCGATGCCGAACTGGCCGAAGACCTGATGCACGAGATCTTCCAGTCGCTTTGGGAAAGGCGCGGGGAGTTGCGGGTGCAGGGGCCGGCAGCGCATTACCTCGTGCGTGCCGCGAAGCTCAAAATCATGGCCCACCACCGCGATTCGGCCAATCGCAGGCAGATTTTCGATCAGGTTATGGATAAAAAAGCGGGTTCGGAAGAAACCACGCAGCACCAGGTCGACTACCACCTGCTTTCCGAACGCGTGAGTGAGCTTGTAGCCGGCCTGCCGCATCCCTGCCAGGAAGTTTTTGTGATGAGCCGGCAAGACGGAATGACTAACAAAGCCATTGCCGCATCACTCGTTTTGTCCGAAAAGACGGTTGAATACCACCTTACCCGCGCATTGCGCTTCCTTGGCAAGCACCTGGCCGAATATCAGCATTAAAAAAATTTTCTCTCACGCCAGGGTAAGCCTGCCCGCTACGCAACAATAGGGTTAGAGGCGTTCCGTCTCAAGAACCCATGGCGGCAAATGAACATTACACCTGAACTTTTGAAGCGTTACACCGCAGGACAATGCACCCCTGCCGAAATACAGGCCGTGGAGCAATGGCTCAACGATCCCGAGGCAGCCGCGGAGGCCGTGGCGGAAATTCCCGATGAAGCCCGCCGGAAGTCGGGCGCACGCGTGTGGGAACGCCTGCGGGTGCGTGATCCGCAACCATTTTGGGTGCATTACAAGCATTATTTGTCGGGCATTGCCGCCGCGCTGGTACTGGTAAGCAGTATTGTCTGGTTTTCGGTTAAAAACAAAACCGGTAGGGGAGCTCGCCCGATCGCGTCTGTTCAAACGATTCGCACGCAAAAAGGCGAAACCCGGCAACTCACACTGCCCGACGGCTCGGTGGTCATGCTCAGTTACGCCAGCGAGCTTCGGTACCCATCCGCATTCAGCGATTCGGTCCGCCGGGTAGTACTCATCGGCGAAGCTCAGTTTTCAGTCAAAAAGAGCCCTGATCAGCCATTTGTGGTAGAAACTACTGTTTCGCAGACGCGCGTGCTTGGGACGGTTTTCGATGTAAAAGAATATCCGGGTGAGGGCTATACCTCATTGCTGGTAACAGAAGGAAAAGTAAGATTTACCAATAAAATTTCTCCAAAATCTGAGCTCGTCACCGCAGGCATGTCGGGCCTGATTAAAGGTAAGCAACTATCCACACGTGCTGTTTCGGGCGCCGAAGCACAAGTTTCGTGGCTGAGCAATGCATTGCGGTTCGACGACGTGCCGCTTGCACAAGTGACGCGCGAGCTGGAAAGGCGGTATAATGTCAGCATCAGCATTCGTACGGAAGCATTGCAAAACCAGCGCTATACCGGAGCATTCCAAAACGCATCCCTGAATGCGGTGCTGGGCAGTTTGAGCGTCGCGGTTGGTTTCCGCTATGAGGTACAGGGTCAATCCATCCGTTTTTTTGAATAACAACCCAATGAATTCCATGAATAAATCGCCCTAGCTGCGGGGAAAGGAAAAACCCGGTGCGCTGTCGCCAAACTTAACACCGGGTCGAATGCCAATCAATCGCAGATCAATTAACATTTAAACAAAAATATGCAGCTCCATTGTACTTCGCCCCAAACGGGTGCTAAAATCTCCTTCACTCCATTCCGAAAATGTATTGCCACGGTACTTTGTGCTATGGCATTGCTCACCTCCGACGGGTCGCGCGCGCAGTCGCCTGTGCTTGCGAAGGCCGTTAATTTGAAATTGCATGACATACGCCTTTCCGAAGCGCTTTCGCAGATCGGCGACCAAACGGGCACTTCCATTTCATACAGCAGCACACAGCTCGACGTGGCAAAAAAGGTGAATGCCAATCTGACCAATGTTCCCATGAAAGACGCATTGCACCGTGTGGTAGGCTCGGCATTAAAAGAGCTGCATGTGCAGGAAAACGTGATTACGATCGAAGCTAACGAAGGCCGCGGCGCATTGCGGGGCACATTGAAAACGTCGGACGGTAAGCCTGCGGAATTTGTGAATATTACCGTAAAAGGAACCGGAAAAGGTGCCCAAAGCGATGCAAACGGGCAGTTTCTCATTCGGAATATCCCTGCGGGTGAGCACAAGGTGGTGATTCAACTCCTTGGCTATGAGCCGATCGAGCGTGCGGTAACCATTGAAGCGGACCGGACCGTCACATTTGAACCGATATTTCTGAACGAGGACAGCAAAGCATTGCAGGAAGTGGTGATCAGCGGGGATATCAATAAGTTTTCCAAAAAAGAGAGCGAAAATGTAGCCAAGCTGCCGATAAGCAACATGGAAAACCCGCAGGTTTACAGCGCATTATCCAAAACGCTATTTACGGAACAGCTCATTACCGACTTCTCCAACATCGTCAAAAACGCGCCGGGAGTTTACAAAATCCAGGCCAACCGCGGTATCAACTCGGATGGTGCGACGTTCTACGCATTGCGCGGTTTCCGTACCGAATTGTCGGTGGTCGACGGCTTACCGGTGCAAACCAACGGCGAGTTCGACCCGATTAATGTGGAAAAAGTGGAGGTGATCAAAGGGCCTTCGGCGACATTGTTCGGCAGCTCGGTAACTTCTTTTGGCGGGCTAATGAATATTGTGACTAAAAAACCGGTGGAAATAGCAGGCGGCGAGATTGGTTATACGACCGGAAGTTTTGGCTTGAACCGGCTCACGGCCGACATTTACTCCCCTATTAATGCTTCCAAGAACCTTTTGTTGAGGGTTAATGCGGCTTATCAGTACCAAGGGAGCTTTCAGGATGCGGGTTTCCGGAGAAGTCTGGTGATCGCGCCATCGCTCGAATACCGTGTGAATGAACGAATGACCGTGCTTTTGAATGCAGGCATTTACCAGGGCGAAATGACGAGCCCTTCGGCCGTGTTCCTGAACAGAACGCGCCAGTTTGTGGCCCACACCCCGCAAGAGCTCGGTTTTGATTGGAACAAATCCTACACGAGCAACGACCTGACGATGAAAACGCCGACCATTAATGTGTATGGCCAGTTGAAATACAGGCTTTCCAACAGCTGGACGTCACAAACCGCGTTTTCAAGCAATACCCGCAAGTCCGACGGTTTTTACCAATACCAGTTCATCCGAGGTGCTGTGGCAGATACTTTGCTCGAACGCAATATTTCTCTGCAAAACACGACCAATAATGCGATCGACATTCAGCAGAATTTTATGGGTGATTTCAAAATCGGCACATTACGGAACCGTATGGTGGTTGGTCTCGATTACCTCAACCGCACTGCACATAACAACAACTCGCCCTACATTGTGTTCGATAATGTAAGCGGCATTCATAACGACCCGAATTACCTGAAAATCAACCGCACGTCCGTGGAAGCACGCTTGGCCGCAAACGCGGATGCGCCCCTGCGTAACTACAACTCGGGTAATGTGTACAGCGCCTATTTCTCCGATGTTCTCAACGTAACCGACCGTCTGTTAGCCATGATCAGCCTCCGGATCGACCGCTTTGAAAATAAAGGCACATTAAACCACGCCACCCGCACCTATGTGGCCAATACGCAGTTCAGGCAAACGGCCGTTTCGCCGAAGTTTGGCGTTGTTTACCAGGTAATTAAAGACCGGCTTTCGGTATTTGGGAATTACATGAACGGCTTCTTCAATGTAGCCCCGGTAGCACAGCCGCTGCCTGATATTTCGGGCGTTTTCAAACCACAACAGGCTAACCAGCTCGAAGGGGGTATCAAACTGGAAAGCTACCAGGGCAAGCTGAATATGACCGTGACCTACTACGATATTAAGGTCGACAAGATCACCCGCACCGAGGTACTCGTGCGCGACGGCAAGAATTACAATGTTACCGTGCAGAATGGCACGCAATACAGCCGCGGAATTGAGGTGGAAATCATCGCCAACCCTGTTACGGGCTTGAATCT
>CAMLNK010000195.1 GCA_946481035.1 uncultured Dyadobacter sp.
TAAAGCGAATTGCGCAGGAAGTCACGGCGATTGTCCTGTTGGTCTTTCATTGCTCGATTGGGAATGTAGTGAATACTTAGTAAAGCACATTTTGGACAGATATAATGTGCTGGTGATATGGACAGTATTCTATGCCTCTTTCCCTGACAACCCTAATGCCGGAATCGTCTATTTATTTCCCACAGAAATCCCAAAAGTGATGCGGGAATCGTTGCGCTTGCGGCCGACCTCAACCACACTCTCGTAGGAGTTCTCGAAACTCGTGCGGAGCGTCACCCATTTGTTGAGCGGCATTTCAGCAGAAAGGATCGTATTCCAGCGCACGTTCGAGAGATCGTTTAGCGCGGGCTGGATGAATGTGAGGTGATTGAACCGGAATTTATCCGACAAAAACGAATGCTTTCCTTTAATGCGGAAGGAGTTCCGGATGATTGTTACTGTGGCTTTTTCAAAAAAGTTAGTCGATTCGTACAGCAGCGCGTCGGTAAGGCTAAGGTCGTGGGACTTGGTTTTGATCACCCGGTAGCCGATTCCCGCCCCGGCCATTTGCCGCAAATCAATCCGGCGGAGATTGCTGGTTTCCAATGCAGCAAGGCCAAAAACATAGGTCTTTCGTTTCTTGAAAACATCGACGAAAAGGTCGACGTAGGTGTCCCGCTCGGCCAGAATACCATTTTGTTTCCCGTAGGTAAACCGCGGATTGGTGGCGATATTAATCACCGGTCCGCTGAAAGTCAGTTCGGCGCGGAGGACCATGAGGCTGCGGTTCACGTTCCCTTTGGTAAAATTACCATCTCCAATGAGCCGGTAGCGGACGGTATCGATCAGTACGCGCGGCGAAACGGCGGCCGTATCGGGCTTCGGCGCGGCAACCGAATCGGCCGGAAGCACTTTCAAAGTGTCGGTTTTAACATCCTGCGCGATTGCAGCGACCGATGTCAGCAGAATAATAAAAGCAGCTAATGGGAAGAAACGGAAGCAGGTCAGATTTTTCATTAACGCAAATTTTGCAAAATAATGGTGCCAAACGTACCCGCAGTTGTTAATTTGCCTTATGAACAAGAATGAACCAGCCGGAGGGGCCGCGCCGAGCCAGCATAACTATATTTTCCTGGATTTTAACCTCGCCGAGCTCTCCACAACGCACATTCTCAATCACAGCGCCGACATGCCCGCTACCGAGCGCAGGGGCTATTTCGAAATCCAGCCCGACGATATGGTGGTTGATTATGCCGCATTCCGGGTTCAATGGGGCGGCGAGGCTTTCAAGGTGGTGGTGAAGCAGAACGACCGAATGGTGAACCTTTACTGCGAATGCACCCGGCCCAAACGCAAGCTTTGCGAACACCAGGTGCAGGTGCTGTATAACATCATGAATCGCAGGGATTTCCGTGCGTTTTTCGACAAAACCATGCGCAACGACCGCCTGCGCGCACTTGCCTCCGACTACGGCATGGAAGCCGAACCCGATCTGAACCAATACTTTACGATCGAATACGTCAACCGCGAACTGCGTGTGCTGCCGCTCATCAAGGAGCTCATTCCGATCAACCAGGAGGCTGTTTCAGCTATGCAGGACCAGCTTTTTTCGGACCCGGTGCGGCATTTGCCAGAGGCCAAACCCGCCGGCGCCAATACCCGCACCATCGTCGCGATCGGCCTCAATAAGTATTACGACCACTTTTTCCTCGAAATGTACGACGCGCCTGTGACGCGGGACGGCAAGCTGAAAAACCCGTTCGTGCAGCACAATCCGTTGGAACAGCTCTGGAAAACACAAGATCATGATCTGTCGCGGTTTTATACGGCGATAGCGTCGTTCGGCAATAATTTCAGGAAGAAAAACCCGGAAACCGACCTGGCCGGTCTGCGTGCCGTGCTCAAAAATCCCGACAGACTGGACTTCTACTACCATACGCCACTGGTATCCGACAGTGTAAATGCCGGCTCGCTCGTGCCTGTGAAACTCGCGCAGTCGGATGTAGACGTGCATTTGACGATCGATAAAAAAGACCCGTTTTTCCGTATTTCCGGCCAGCTGATCATCGATAGCGTTCACCTCGACCTCGAGAATGTGGAGATCCGCTATGATTATTTTGTGTTGTACAAAGATTCGCTGCACCTGATTGAGAGCGAAGACATTCTGAAAGTGCTGTATTTTTTCAGACAGCACAACCAGCGCATTTATATCCACGAAACCAAATTCGAAGATTTCCGCCAGAACCTGCTCGCCAAACTTCCCCCGCGCATACGCATATCGTACACGTACGTAAAGCCCGCTACGCCCGCGCAACGCGAGGAACAGGGCTTCGACGGGCGCGTGGAAAAGATCATTTACCTGGAAGACCACGACAGCTACGTGCTCATCACGCCGGTGGTGAAGTATGGCAACGTGGAAGTGCCACTGTACACCAAAAACGACATTTATTCAGTGGATGGACACGGCAACCCGTTCATTGTGAAGCGCGACGAAGCGGAAGAGCTCCGCTATATGGCCGCTATGATGCGCCAGCACCCGGATTTCGAGTACCAGCTGACAGAAGGCATTGAGGACAAGCATTTTTTTTACCTGCACCGCGCCCGGTTCCTGGACGAAAACTGGTTTCCCGATGCATTCGAGGAATGGAAAAACCAGGGCATTACGATTCTCGGTTTCAATCAACTCACCAAAAACCGTCTCAATGTAAATAAGGCAAAGGTTTCGATTCACGTCAACAGCGGCATTAACTGGTTCAATACCACGGCTACCGTGCAGTTCGGCTCGCAGAAGGTGACGCTCAAAAACCTGCATAAGGCCGCTAAAAACCGTAACAAATATGTTGAGCTAAGCGACGGTACATTAGGTATATTGCCGGAACGATGGCTCGAAAAATTTGCAAAATTCTTCGAAGTCGGCGAGATCGTGGGTGAGGAAATCCATACTCCTAAAATCAGTTTCGCGGCGGTGCACGACATGTACGACGCCGAAATGCTCGACCGTGAGGCGCAGGAGCAGATCGCATTTTACGAGTCCAAGTTCACCGATTTCGATTCGATCAAGCCGGTACCAGTGCCAAAAAAGCTGAAAGCGAGCCTACGCGGCTACCAAAAGCAGGGCCTCAACTGGCTCAATTTCCTCGACGATTTCAACTTCGGCGGCTGCCTGGCGGATGATATGGGTTTGGGTAAAACCTTGCAGATCATCGCATTCATTTTATTGCAAAGAAAAAAACAGGTACGGAACACGAACCTGGTCATCGTGCCTACCTCGCTGGTTTTCAACTGGCAGGCCGAGCTCGCCAAGTTCGCGCCGGACATTCGGATGCTTACCATTTACGGTGCCGACCGGGTGAAAGACATTTCCGATTTTGACCGCTACGAAATCATCCTGACCTCCTACGGCACGCTGCTTTCGGATGTGAATTTTTTAAAGAAATACCATTTCAACTACATCATCCTCGACGAGTCGCAAGCCATCAAAAACCCTGAATCACAGCGCTACAAAGCTGTGAGACTGCTCAATGCGCGCAACCGCATTGTGATGACCGGTACGCCGGTGGAAAACAACACTTTCGATTTGTACGGGCAGCTTTCGTTCGCCTGCCCCGGTTTACTGGGTAACAAAACGCAGTTCCGCAACCATTTTTCGGCGCCTATCGACCGCTTCAAGGATGCCGAGCGGGCCGCCGAGCTGCAAAAGCGGGTGAATCCGTTTATCCTTCGGCGCACCAAACAGCAGGTGGCTTCGGAGCTTCCCGAAAAAACGGAAATGGTGATTTACTGCGAAATGGGGGAAGAACAGCGGCGTGTGTACAATGCGTACGAACTGGAATTCTACATTTACCTCAATACCACCAGCGAAGGCGACATTAAACGCTCCCGACTACATGTATTGCAGGGACTTACCAAGCTGCGCCAGATATGCGACTCGCCCGCATTGCTCCGCGACGATAAGTTCTACGGCAATGCATCGGCGAAAATCGACACGCTTGTGGAGCAGATCGAAAGCAAAGCGCCGCAGCATAAGATCCTGATTTTCTCGCAGTTCGTATCCATGCTCAACCTTATCCGCCCTGAACTGGAAAGCCGCGGCATTGGGTACGAGTACCTCACCGGCCAGTCGCGCGACAGGGCGGCGAAGGTGGAGAATTTCCAGACCAACCCCGATGTGCGCGTGTTCCTGATCTCGCTGAAAGCCGGCGGTACCGGCCTCAACCTCACCGAGGCCGACTACGTGTACCTGATCGATCCGTGGTGGAACCCTGCCGTTGAAAACCAGGCGATTGACCGCTCACACCGCATCGGACAGGATAAGCATGTGATCGCCGTGCGGCTGATATGCCCCGACACGATCGAGGAAAAAATCATGGAATTGCAGGAAACAAAGAAGGACCTGGCCAATGATCTGATCAAAACCGATTCGGATATTCTCAAATCACTGACCAGGGACGATCTGCTGCGGCTGGTAGCGCGCTAGTCGAGGTTTTTGTGGATTTCGTTCACCAGGTACTCTTTCGGGTCATTGAAATATTCCCAAAAGAAAACACCTGCCAACTTGTTCTTTTTCACATACTTGCATTTACCCTTGATCGATTTCTCGTCTTCGTAAGTGATGAGCACTTTGGTGGAATCGTTGAACAGGTAGGGTGCTCTGGCTTTTCTATCATAATACTTTTTGTAGCCATTCTGGTCGATAAGCGTGTCTTTCAGTTTGGTATAACCACCGCCTTGTACCGATTTGACCCGCTTCGCGCCCAGGCCGTGGTTGTCGGCCGTTTCGGCTTCCCAGCCTTTGCCATAGAAAGCTGCTCCCAGCCCGATCTTGCTCGCAGGCACACCCGCAGCGATGAAATTTTTCACCGAACGGTCGGCGGAAGAGCCTTCGCCCGACGGGTCATAATCGTAAAGATTGGTATGGTGGCCTACGGTGCCGTTGCGACCGCCATAATCGTAAGTCATGATCAGCACATAGTCGAGGTAAACCTGCGCGAGAGCCATTTCAGTATGCTCGATGAATGATTTCGAGCCTCCGACGGCTGTGGTGAGCAGGTATTTCCTGCCCTTTTGCTTTTCGAGCAAATTCAATTCATCGCGCAATGCCTTGAACATCAGCGTAAAGTTCTGCTTGTCTTCCGGGCGGAAGATGTTGCCCTCCTCGCCGCGCATACCCGGATATTCCCAGTCGATGTCCACGCCGTCCAGATCATACTGGTGCACAATATCGACGCTCGACTTTGCGAATTTCAGACGCGACGATTCGGTCAGCACTGCGTCCGAGAAGTTCTCGCTCCAAGCCCAGCCACCGATCGAGATCACGATTTTCAGGTCCGGGTTTTTCTTTTTAAGCGCATTCAGCTTCCGGAAATTGGTCGAATCGGTCGCCAGGTTGGTGAGCACGGCCATGCTGTCCTGCACATTCACGAATGCGTAATTGATGTGGGTAAGTTTCTCGGCATCGATTTCTTCCACATTTACCAGCCCGCGAAACCCGCCGACGTAGGCATTCACAATGTATTTTTTCTTCTTTTGGGCCAAAACGGTACCGGAAACGAGCAGGCACAGGCCCAGCAAGAGGAAAGGGAAACCAGGGAATGGCTTCTCGGAAATGCATTTCATAGAGGTTAGTAAATTAGGTTCAGGATATATCAGTAAAGCAGGATCCGCTTCGATATTACTTCTTTACCCGTATCGGTTACAACCACATATATACCAGCCGGAAGCAAGCTAAGATCCACACGCCCTTCCTGCCTGATTTCCTTCACATGACGCAGCCTGCCGGCCAGGTCATAAACCGACAACTTTGCTTCTGCCGCCCGATTAAGCTCAACCACGAGCATACGGCCCGTGGTGTAAATCAAATGCTGGTCCTGAGGTGTCTCTACGCCTGTTACAATGGATGCCGCACGCACGATCGCGAGCAAGCTGTAAGGAGACTGACCACCTGCATTCAATGCTTTGATCCGGTAATAGTAGTCGGCAGTTTCCAGTTCCGATTTGTCTTCATATTGCAGTACCGTTGCCGCTACTTTGGCTATCTGAGCAAAATTACCATCTCCTTTCGCGCGTTCGATCACGATTTCGGTCGCATTGCCGGTTGGTTTCGCCCAGCGGAGCTGGATCACGTCCGGCGCGATGGGTACCGCCGAGAAATTCGTCGGTGCATCCGGTACGGGAATGTTCTGCGTTTTGGCCGAACCTGTATTGCTATATGCCGATGCGCCGACGGCATTCAAAGCCCGCACGCGATAAAAGTACTCCGTCGCCGTAGCCAGGCCGGTGTTTCGGTAGGCGGTAACATTGGCGGCGAGGTCGGCGATTTTGGAAAAAGTCGTACCGTTCTGTGAGCGCTCAACCTGGTAACCGATTTCGTTAGCGGCATTATCGGCCCATTTCAGGTCGATTTCCGAAGTCGAAACCGCCGTGGCCAGCAAACCCGACGGAGCGTTGGGCACTACTTGCAGCGTGGTAGCATTGGCTACATTGGAATAGGCCGAGGCACCGGAAGCATTTTTGGCCCGTACCCGGTACCAGTATTTGGTGGCTGATTGGAGAGATTTGGCCTGATACACAATGGCATTGGCAGCCAGATCGGCAATTTTCACAAATTTCGCTCCGTCCGTCGACTGCTCTACCTCAAAACCCGTTTCGTCTTTTGCCAGATCCAGCCATGAAAGGTTGATCTGACTTCCGGAAGCGGCTACCGCAACTAGTGTTGCAGGCGCTTTTGGAATGGCGGCTAAAATGCCGGACGGAAACAATACGGCGATACAAAATGGCACTAACAGTAAAAAAGCGGCTCGGGTAAAGGTTCGGTTCATAAATTCGGGACGATAGGGAGGCAAAAATAGAGCTTAAATGCATTTATGCCACTGGTTACAGCCACCCGCGCCGTTTAAACCACACGTAAATCCCGAAAGTGATCGCGCCCATCACGATCATCACGCCCGGATAACCCCATTTCAGGCGCAGTTCAGGCATAAAATCGAAGTTCATCCCGTAAATGCCGACGATGAATGTGAGAGGCATAAAAAAAACCGAAAACACCGTGAGTACCCGCACGATTTCGTTGGTACGCTGCGAAGAAATCGAGAAATAGACCATCACCAGGTGGTTCATGTTTTCAAAAAGGGTGTCGTATATGTTATG
>CAMLNK010000196.1 GCA_946481035.1 uncultured Dyadobacter sp.
GTTTGATACATTTGGGTTTTATCCACCTTAAACGTTCTAACCAAATGAAATTTGAAACCCTGCAGCTTCATGCCGGACAACAGCCTGACCCTACTACCAATTCACGGGCAGTGCCTTTGTACCAGACTACCTCCTACGTGTTCAACAACGCCGAGCATGCTGCTAACCTGTTCGCATTGAAGGAGTTTGGCAATATCTATTCCCGCATTATGAACCCTACCAACGACGTTTTTGAGAAACGGGTAGCGGCTTTGGAAGGCGGCGTAGCTGCATTGGCGACCGGTTCGGGGCATTCGGCGCAGTTTCTGGCGATCAACAACATCACCACCGTCGGCGATAACTTCGTTACGACGTCGTTCCTGTACGGCGGTTCTTATAACCAGTTCAAAAATTCGTTCAAAAACATCGGCGTCGAAGCGCGTTTTGCCGATGGCGACGATGTGAGCAGCTTCGAAAAGCTGATCGATGCTAAAACGAAGTTCATTTACCTGGAAACGATCGGCAACCCGAGCTATTCCGTGCCCGATTTTGAGGCGTTCTCGGCACTCGCCCAAAAACACGACCTCCCGTTGATCGTCGATAACACTTTCGGGGCTGCCGGGGCGATTTTTCAGCCTATTAAGCATGGTGCGCACGTGGTGGTGCAATCGGCCACGAAATGGATCGGTGGCCATGGCACCTCCATTGGCGGGGTGATCGTCGATGCGGGTACCTACAACTGGGGCAACGGTAAGTTCCCGCAGTTTACCGAACCATCGCCCAGCTACCACGGGCTTGTTCTGAACGACGTTTTCGGCATTGGCGGGCCATTCGGGAATATCCAGTTCATCATCCGCGCCCGAGTGGAAGGCCTGCGCGACTGGGGCCCGTCGCTATCGCCTTTCAACGGGTTCCTGTTCCTGCAAGGGCTTGAAACGTTGTCGCTGAGAGTAGAGCGCATCGCCGAAAACGCATTGAAACTGGCACAATGGCTCGAAAAACACCCCAAAGTGGAAAGTGTAAACTACATCGGTCTGGAAGGCAACAAATACCACCAGCTCGCTAAAAAGTACCTTACACGCGGTTTTGGAGGGGTATTGTCGTTCACACTCAAAGGCGACAGGAAGACTGCCGAGCATTTCGTCGATAACCTGAAACTGATCAGCAACCTGGCCAATGTAGGCGACGCGAAGACGCTCATCATTCACCCGGCTTCGACCACGCATTCGCAACTCTCTGATGAAGAGCAACTTTCAGCTGGCGTACTGCCCACACAGCTACGCATTTCAGTAGGTATCGAGCATATTGATGATATCATCGCGGATGTGGAGCAGGCGATTGGGTAAGTTTAATTTTGAATGACTGAATGATTGAATGACTGAATGAGTGAATGAGTGAATGAGTGAATAACTGAATGATTGAATGGATATGGTCGCATGAGGAATGCCGTTAGGCATGTAAGATTGGTAGGGAAAAGCGAGATTGTTTTTTGCGGGAAATGCCCTTGGGCATGTAACAACAATGCAAAGTTAGCGACGTCGCCAGCATTGTTGTTACATCCCTACCGGGATTGGATTAACCTTCTCCCATGTTTTTCCTGCCAATATTACATCGCTAAGCGATTCATCCAAAAATTCATTCAATCATTCAGTCATTCAGTCATTCAATCATTCAATCATTCACTCATTCACCCATTCACTCATTCACCCATTCACCCATTCACTCATTCACTCATTAATTCCCTCCAACGCAAACATAAACGCGAACTGCAGGGCGATCTCCTTCAGGTAATCAAACCGTCCCGAAGCGCCGCCGTGGCCGGCTTCCATATTCGTTTTTAACAACAGTACATTGTTATCCGTTTTATGCGTTCTCAGGCGGGCTACCCATTTGGCAGGCTCGAAGTATTGCACCTGGCTGTCGTGCAAGCCGGTGGTAATGAGCATATTGGGATATGCTTTTTTCTCTACATTATCGTAAGGCGAATAGGATTTCATATAGTCGTATGACTCCTTATTTTTGGGGTTCCCCCATTCATCAAACTCATTGGTAGTCAACGGAATACTTTCATCCAGCATGGTCGTAACCACGTCTACAAAAGGCACGTCGGCGATAATGCCTCGCCAGAGGTCGGGCCGCATATTGCTGATCGCCCCCATGAGCAAACCGCCCGCGCTGCCGCCTTCGGCGAATAAATGCTCTTTTGAGGTGTAATTTTCCTTAATAAGATGTTCGGCGCAGTCGATGAAATCGTTGAATGTGTTCTTTTTCTTGAACATTTTACCATCCTCGTACCACTGCCGGCCCATTTCCTGTCCGCCTCGTATGTGCGCGAGTGCGTATATGAACCCGCGGTTGAGCAGGCTCAGGCGCGTGCTGCTGAACGCGGCGTCCATGCTATTGCCGTACGAGCCGTATGCATAGAGCAAAAGCGGCGTTTCGGCGCTCCTGGGCGTACCTTTTTTGTAAACCACCGAAATGGGCACTTTCACGCCATCGCGTACGGTCGCGTACAAACGTTCCGTAATGTACTCCTCCGGATTGTAGCCGCCCACTACTTCCTGACGCTTTTTCAGCTCCTTTTCGCGGGTTTCCATGTCGTAGTCGTACACGGAGCTCGGCGTGGTGAGCGAAGTGTAAATGTAGCGCAGGTTTGAGCTGTTGTATTCGGGATTTGAACCGGCATAGGCGGTATAGGCAGGCTCGCCGAAATCCACGTAATGTTCTGCATTGGTATTGATATTGCGGATTCTGAGCTGCAAAAGGCCGTTTTTTCGCTCGGTGATTACGAGGTGATCCTTAAAAACGTCGATGCCTTCGAGCAGCACATCGGCCCGGTTGGGAATCACTTCTTTCCAATTTTCGACTCGGGTTGCATTCACCGGCGTTTCCATCAGCCTGAAATTCAATGCATCCTTATTGGTCACGATCAGAAACTTATCACCCTGATGATCAACATCATACAACACATCTTTCATCCGGGGCTGGAATACTTCGAATTTACCCTCGGGCTTGTCGGCGTCCAGGATCAGGTATTCCGAAGACATCGTGGCCGACGACGCAATCACAATGTATTTCTCCGATTTCGTCTTCCCTACCCCGATATAATTGCTCTTGTCTTTCTCATTATACACGACCACATCCTTCTTCGAATCCGTGCCCAGCGTGTGGCGCTTGATTTTCTCGCTCAGGAGCGTTTTCGGGTTCGTAGCCGTGTAAAAAAGCGTTTTGTTATCATTTCCCCATTCCGAACCGCCGCTCGCCGGGTAGATCCTGTCGGCAAAATGCTCGCCGGTTTCCAGGTTTTTGATGTAAAGCGTGTATTGCCTTCTCGAAACAGTGTCGACGCCGTACGCCAGCAGTTTATTATCCGGACTCACATTAAAACCGACCGCCGAATAATAGGGATGCCCTTCCGCCATTTTATCGACATCGAGCAGGATTTCTTCCGCTGCTTCGAGCGATCCTTTCTTGCGGCAATATTTGAAATACTGTTCCCCCTCCTCGCTCCGGGTGTAATACCAGTACCCATTGCTGAACACCGGCACCGACTCATCCTTCTCCTTGATCCGACCTTTCATCTCCGAAAACAGCGCCTCCTGAAACTTCGCCGTGCCGGCCATCATCGTGTCGGTATAGGTATTCTCGGCATTCAGGTAATCCACGACCTTGTCGCTATCGGGGCCTTCGCGGAAGAAATCGCCCATCCAGTAGTATTCGTCGTTGCGCTTGTCGCCATGCATTCCGGTTTCATGGTCTTTCTGTTCAGCTACGGGCGGTGTGGCGCCCGGCCATTGATATGCTTGTTTCACGGGTTTATTTTGGTTACACGAAAAAATGACAACAGCTAAAAGTAAGAAAATATTTCTCATATGCGGGATTGGGTTGTTACACGTTGCTTATCAGTTATTTAAGTTCACTGATCAGGAAGTCATTTGTTATTATTAGTATAATACTTTTAATATGATAGTATTTATTATAAGTACTTAGCTTTTTATTATTTCTATAAGTTTAGGTGTGTCAAATGCATAGTACTTACAATACTTAATATACTTTTCATTATTATTAAACTATTCTTACTTTCAATACACAGTCGACATTAAAACATATATAACTTTTAATACTTTTTATATTTTTCATTAATATCAGGCATTCTAACCTTTCAATACGTTTCAAAGCGCGGGATCTGGTGAAATAGTATAATTCTTTCAAAAAGCATCAAACTTTTAATTAATACCAATAGTAACAGCCTTACAATACATCTCTCGCAAATCCACAAAAAACCGCCGTCAAACCCTGTCCGTGCCGGTAGTTGCATTATATTTGAGTTTCGATCATAAACTTACCTCATGGAAAAACCCGTTCACAAGCTATTCCTTCTGGACGCTATGGCCTTGATTTACAGGGCGCATTTTGCGTTCATCAAGGCGCCACGCATCACTTCAAAAGGACTGAATACCAGCGCCGTTTTCGGCTTCACCAACACACTGCTCGAAGTACTGCAAAAAGAGAAACCAACCCACATCGGCGTTGCATTCGATACCGCCGCGCCTACCTTCCGCCATGTGCAGTTTGAGGCATACAAGGCCCAGCGCGAGGCGCAGCCGGAGGATATTACCGTAGCGATCCCGCTGGTGAAGCGGCTGCTCCGCGGCATGTGCATTCCCATTCTGGAAATGGACGGCTACGAGGCCGACGACATCATCGGTACCATTGCCAAGGAAGCGTCCCGGGAAGGTTTCGAGGTTTTCATGATGACGCCCGATAAAGACTATGGGCAATTGGTCGAACAATACATTCACATGTACAAGCCCGCATTCCTCGGCAAAGGCGCCGAAGTACTGGGCGTTCAGGAAATTCTCGACCGCTGGCAAATCCAGCGCATCGACCAGGTTATCGACATTCTCGGCCTGATGGGCGATGCTGTCGATAACATACCGGGCATCCCGGGCGTGGGCGAAAAAACGGCTCAAAAACTCATCCAGGAGTACGATACGATCGAAAACCTCATTACCCATGCCGGCGAGATCAAAGGCAAACTCGGCGAAAAGATCCGCGAGAATTTCGATAAAGCCGTGCTGAGCAAGCAACTTGCAACGATCGATTGCAAAGTGCCCGTGCCGTTCGATGCCGAGGACCTTACCGTTTGTGCGCCGAATGCGGAGCTTATCGCCGAACTTTTCGACGAGCTGGAATTTAAAACATTAAAAACCCGCGTTTTGGGCGCAGGAAGCGGCTCGGTTGGAGTTCCCGCCGGATCGCCAGGAGCTCCTGCTACGGGCGCACGCACTGGTGCTCCCCAGGCCAAAAAAGCCGCCGCGAAAGGGCAACTTGATATTTTCGGTAATCCTACGGAAGAAATCGGCCAGCAACCGGCGGTCGTCAGCAGCGATCTGGCCGACGGCGAGCTCTCGGAAGACACGGAAGAAATCCGCATCCCGACGTCGAAAAGGACCATTGCCAATACTTTCCACCGCTACCATACCGTGGATACGCCCGAGCTCATGACCAGCCTTGCGCATTATCTGGGCTTGCAGGAGGCATTCTGCTTCGATACGGAAACCACCTCGCTCGACACGACCGATGCGGAGCTCGTCGGGCTTTCATTCTCTTACCTCGCCGGCGAGGCATTTTACATTCCCGTGCCCGCCGACCGCGAAAAAGCGCAGGAGATCGTCGAGCATTTCAGGGGTGTTTTCGAGAATGAAAACATTGAAAAAATTGGTCAGAACATCAAGTATGACCTTTTGGTGCTGAAAAACTATGGCATCGAGGTCCACGGCAAGCTCAGCGACACCATGCTGGCGCATTACCTGCTCCAACCGGATAAACGCCATGGGATGGACATCCTGGCGGCTTCCTACCTGAACTACGAACCGGTGTCGATCACCGAACTGATCGGCAAAAAAGGGGGTAAACAGGGCAATATGCGCGACGTGGCGATCCCGGAGATCACGCAGTATGCAGGCGAGGATGCCGATATCACTTTCCAGCTCCATTCGATTTTCAGCCGCGAACTGCCGAAAGTGAATGCCGCCAAGTTGTTCAATGAAGTAGAAATGCCGCTGACGAAAGTGCTCGCTTCCATGGAAAACACCGGTGTGAGGCTGGATATCAATGCATTGAAGGAAATGTCGGCCGTACTGGAATCCGACCTTCGTCAGACGGAATCGGAGATTTACGAAGCTGCCGGGCAGTCGTTCAATATCAGCTCGCCAAAGCAGTTGGGAGAAATCCTTTTTGAGAAAATGAAGCTGATCGACAAGCCGAAAAAGACCAAAACCGGGCAATATGCGACAGGCGAAGAAATTCTCTCGGATTTGGAAGCCAACCACCTCATTGCCCGTAAAATACTGGATTACCGCGAGTTACAGAAACTCAAATCGACTTACGTGGATGCCCTACCAACCATGGTGAGCAGCCGTACAGGCCGCATACACACCTCTTACAACCAGGCCGTTGCGGCAACCGGGCGTTTGAGCTCCACCAACCCTAACCTGCAAAACATCCCGATCCGCACGCCACGCGGGCGCGAGATCCGCAAAGCGTTTGTACCCGATACCGACGATTTCCAGATCCTTTCCGCGGATTACTCGCAGATCGAACTGCGCATTATGGCGGCATTCAGCGGCGACGCCAGTATGACGGAGGCGTTCAACCAGGGCCGCGATATTCACGCTACGACTGCCAGCAAGGTGTTCCAGGTGCCATTGGAAGAAGTGACTTCGGATATGCGTCGAAAATCCAAAATGGTCAATTTTGGTATTATTTACGGCATTTCGGCATTCGGTCTCGCGCAGCGCCTGGGCATTGCCCGCGGGGAAGCGAGCGAGATCATCCGCGCCTATTTCGAAGAATTCCCGGCCGTGAAAGGTTATATGGACAAGGTCGTGAACGATGCCCGTGAGCGCGAATATGTAGAGACGATCCTCGGACGCCGCCGGTATCTGCCGGATATCAATTCCCGCAACCAAACCAACCGCGGCTATGCCGAACGAAACGCCATTAATGCCCCGATCCAGGGCTCTGCGGCCGATATGATCAAGGTTGCGATGATCAATATCCACGATTTTATGGCGAAGGAAAAACTCAAATCGCGCAT
>CAMLNK010000197.1 GCA_946481035.1 uncultured Dyadobacter sp.
CGCGCCGACCGCTTTCCGACCAAAACGTGTGATCAGGTAAAGCGATGCGCCCAACGCCAGAATATCTTTGTAAAGAAACAACCCCAAAAAGCTCATATAGCCAATTCCATCCACATTGCTTATCGCATCCGGCGTGGTGGCAAGCATTGTACTGGTCACAAAAAACATCAATACGCCAATAAGCCCTCCCACAATGCCCGCAATGGGATACACCAGGCCTGCAAGTAACAGTATTGCCGCCGTAATTTCGGTCAATCCTATCAAATCCCCGCCCGTGTGCACACCGAAAACTTTGAAGTGCCAGCTGATCAGTGGACTGTTGTTGACAAGTACTTCGATTCCCTCTGAGCCCGGGTCTGTCATCTTATAAGCCCCAGCCCAAAGCAGCATGACAATCATCGCTAAATGCGTCAGTCGAAACGACAAATCCAGTTGATCGATTTTCGCTGCAAGTTTTATCAGTACAGGCCGTGAGGCAGTTTTCACACTTAATTGTTCGGAGGAGATTGCCAGATTTTTCATATTCTTTTAGTGTTTGATCTTCGATTAATTTGAATGCATCAAAGGTCCGGCATATGAATTCCCTGAAAAATGGCCATACTTCCCGACAAACAGGTCTCTTTTCCCGAACGGTAAGGTAACTCTCCGGGTAAGTTAATGCAGCCTTAAATCAAACTACCCGGCAGCGACAAAAACATTTTCATTCTTTCCATAGCATACGAAGTAAAAAAGTCCAATGTCCGGACTTCCTACAATAACGCCTCAACCCTGTTTACGATCACTTGCGCATGAAAAGATCAATAGCCCGATCCTGGCAATAGCAAGCCTTGTCTTCTCTTCCTCGACAATGCGCATTCCCGTTGAGTCTTCTATCGGAGTTACGCATACACTGGATTATTTCAGGGATGGGGCTGATGATGAAGTGGGTGGCGCAGTGATGCTCGAAGTTGAGGGGAACAGACTTGACCTTAAATGGATTTGTTCGGATGGCAAAATCGGCAATCATTTTACGATGATGAAGGAGGTCAGCAAAAGCGACGAAAAGATCCTGAGACAGGATAAGATGCTTCCAAAGTAATAATTGGCTTTCTGCTACTATCCATAATGCGACGGTCCTGCAATGCTGCGGGACCGTTTTTGCAAATAAAATTCGCCGCATGTTAAACCCTGGGCGTTCAGCACTGTCATAGGCTCCGTTGCCGGTGACTTATTAAAATACTGCGTATGAAAACTGCCCGTAAAATCATTTTCGGATCGTTTACTATCCTGTTGGGCATCGTGCTGTTGTCCTCTTTTTCAGGCACAAATGATTTTAAACCGGCATTTAAATTTCCCTACAAAAAAGCCGGCTTAACGCAGCGTGAAGCTGCTGCGCACCTTTTAAGCCGCTTTACGTTCGGGCCTCGCCCTACGGATGTAGATGTGGTAGCGGGCATGGGCCTGGAAAAGTGGTTTCTGACCCAACTGGAAGCAAAGCTGCCGGATGATTCGCTCAATTACAGGCTCGCAGGTTATGATGCGCTGCTGCTGACAAACACTGAGGTAGTAAATACTTACCCAAAGGCAAACAAGGTTTTGCGCATGGCGATTTCCGAGGGCGCAATAGACAGGCAGGCCCGGGACAAAACCAAGAAGGCTGCCTACAAAGACCAGCTGGCCGCCTACATGAAAGAACACGGGCTCAAACCGCAAAAGGAACTATCCCGGCAGTTTATCAGTCAGAAAATACTCCGTGCGGCCTATTCCAATAACCAGTTGCAGGAACTACTGACCGATTTTTGGTTCAATCACTTTAATGTTTCCCTCAGTAAAAACCAATGTGCGGAGTTTGTTCCTGCCTACGAGCGCGATGTAATACGCCCCAATGTTCTGGGCAAATTCGAAACGTTGGTACTGGCTACGGCTCAGTCTCCCGCCATGCTTGCATACCTGGATAATTTCAGCAGTGCCGCGCCGGAAGAAAATACCCGAAAGCAAAAAGGAAACCGGCTGAAAGGCGGGACCGACTATCAGCTGAGCAAGGGCGACACCACGGTAAGAGCAAAAATAAAAAAGCCCAAAAAGCGGGGTTTGAATGAAAACTATGCCCGCGAAGTAATGGAGCTGCATACGCTGGGCGTAGATGGCGGTTACAGCCAGCAGGATGTCACGCAGGCCGCACGCGTGCTGACCGGCTGGACGATTTACCCCATGAGCGGGAAAGGCTACGGCGCAGCAGCCAGACGATCGCTGACCAAACTAAACAAAGGCAAACTTGAACGGCAGGGTTTTGTTCGCCGCGGGGATTTTCTCTTTGCGGCCAACCGCCACGATTCCAGGGAGAAAACAGTACTCGGCAGGCATTTCCCCGCTGGCGGCGGGTACCAGGAAGGGGTTGAGCTGTTGAAAATGCTGGCCAACCACCCGTCGACTGCCAAATTCATTTGCCACAAGCTGGCCGTGCGGTTCGTGAACGACGATCCCGACCAGGGCTTGGTAGACAAAATGTCCAGGACGTTTGAAAACACAAACGGGGACATCAGACAGGTGCTGATCACCATGGTCTCATCCGAAGAGTTCTGGGCGAGAGAGGCATTACATGAAAAAATAAAATCACCCTTTGAGTTGGCCATAAGCGCTGTAAGAAATCTCAATGCGGATATCGAGCAGCCATATCAGCTGTATAACTGGATCGCCAGGATGGGTCAGAAGGTCTATTACTATCAGGCCCCGACCGGTTTTCCCGACAAAGCCGAGTACTGGGTCAATACAGGTGCCTTGCTAAACCGGATGAATTTCGGGCTTGCATTGGCAACCCAGCGTATCCCTGGCGTCCGCGTGAATTTGGCCGGTTTAATGCAACCTGCTGCGACGGGAAATCCGCCAATGCTGGGCCAGGTAGTGGGCGTCATCATCGGTTCACCTGAATTTCAGCGTAAATAAAACAGTCAAAACAAAGGCCATGATAACAAGAAGAGGTTTTGTGAAAGCCGGCAGCCTTGCGCTGTTTGGAATCGGGACTGGCAGCGTACCTGCGTTTCTGGCAAAAGCTGTTTCAGGACATAAACAACGGCGTCTTTTTCAACGGAAAAAGGTGTTGATATGCATATTTCAACGGGGCGCGATGGACGGGCTAATGGCGGTAGCACCCTTTACCGATCAGTACCTGCGGGCAGCCAGGCCCTCGCTGTTCATGTCTGCCGCCAAAACCAGCAGTAATCCGCTGATCGATCTGGATGGCCGTTTTGGCCTGCACCCGTCACTGAGCGCTTTTGAACCCATGTTCCGGGAAAACAGGCTCGCGATTGTTCACGGAATAGGATCGCCCAACACCACACGTTCACATTTTGACGCCCAGGATTATATGGAGTCCGGAACCCCGTTTAAAAAAGGCACCGCAAGCGGATGGTTAAACCGGGCAGCGGGCCTTCTCGATCATCAGAAAGCATCCCCATTTCAGGCGGTAAGTCTGACCTCATCCCTACCCCGCTCTTTGTATGGTGATAATCCGGCAGTTGCCATTAATAGCCTGCGTGATTTCGATATCCAGCTCCGGGGCGGCCAGGCGGGCACGGCAGCTAAAAGTTTTGAGAGTCTTTATGGTCAGGCCGCCCCGGGCATATTAAGAGAGACAGGAAGAGAAAGTTTCGAGGCCATGAAAATGCTTCAAAAAACAGATATTAAAAACTATAAACCTGCCAGCGACGCGGTGTACCCTGCCACCGCTCTTGGAAGCGCATTAAAACAGATTGCCCAACTGATAAAAATGGATGTCGGCCTGGAAGTTGCATTTGCCGAATCCGGCGGATGGGACACGCATTTCAATCAGGGTACAGCAAATGGGATATTCGCCAGAAACCTGAATGATTTGAGCCAGAGCATTATGGCGCTATGGACAGATATCGGCTCCTTACAAGATGATGTGACTATTATGACTATGACCGAGTTTGGCCGCACGGTCCACCAGAACGGCTCGGGAGGAACAGACCATGGCCGCGCCTCGTGTAATTTCGTATTGGGCAACGATGTGAAGGGAGGACAGGTACATGGCAAAGTAGCGCCGCTTGCCAAAGAAAACCTCGAAGACGGCCGGGATTTAGCAGTAACAACTGATTTCAGAAGCGTATTCAGTGAAGTGGCAGGCAAGCATCTGCAACTTCGCGACAAAAAGGCCCTGTTCCCCGACTGGGAAGGAGATTTTATTAATCTTATGCTGCGGTAGGTGTTTTCGCAGAGCCGGTCGCGGTGGCGCTCTTTATTGCCCGAAATGGCAACCCTTTTCAAAGTTGTCACAAATCCCCCGTTTGTTTGTCTCAAATAGCTTCGCGGCCGTGCCTGGTATTGGAGTAATTTAGTATCAGATCAAACCATTCACCAGGTAGAGACTATTATGAGAAAAATTATTGCAGGCATGAATATGACGCTGGACGGCGTTTGCGACCACACCAAAGGGATTGTTGATGATGAAATCCATCAGTATTACGCCGACATGCTGCGTGATGCGGATGCGATCCTGTTTGGAAGAATAACATACCAGCTCATGGAGTTTTGGAAAACGGTAATCGACAATCCTACCGGCAACCCGTCAATGGATGATTTCGCAATAGCAATCGACAGAATTCCTAAAATTGTCTTTTCCCGAACGCTGACCGATGCTGACTGGAAAAGCGCCCGCGTTGCCACGCTAGGGCTTGGAGAAGAAATACGGGCACTCAAACAACAGCCGGGTAACAACATTCTCATTGGGAGCCGCAGCCTGATCATCGCTTTAATGAAACTGGGCCTGCTCGACGAGCTCCATCTTACAGTTCATCCGGTTGTCGCGGGAAGCGGGCTACCATTTTTTGAAGGAATTCACGATCAAAAGGTTATGAAATTATTAAAGACAAAGACGTTCGCCTGCGGCGCAGTCACGCTTTACTACGAACCGTAATATCAATATCCTGCCGCCTGTCCGTCCTTTCTCATTTCGGATGCACCATGGTAAACCTTTTCAGCATTATCAAAAAGGATTGCCTGGTAGCCTCCAAAAAAATCTTTATCGGTCAGTTGATGGCCCTTGCGTTGTAAAGCACCGCGAACCGAAGCCGGAATCCCACTTTCGAGCGCTACTTTACCCCCATCGGACATTACCGTGCCCACCGGTTCACTGCTTCCTGAATGCGCGAAGCGGGCTGCATCGCCGGCCTCCTGCACATTCATTCCGAAATCGATGATATTGCAAAGCACCTGCAAGTGTCCCTGCGGCTGCATGGCCCCGCCCATTACACCGAAGCTCATGAAAGGCAGGCCGTCTTTCAAAACAAAACCGGGAATAATGGTATTGAAGGGCCGTTTACCCGGAGCATACACGTTGGCATGCCCCGGCGCCAGATTGAAGCTGCTGCCCCGGTTGTGAAACACAAATCCTAGCCCGTCGGGCACCATTCCGCTACCGAATTCGAGCATATTGCTCTGTATAAGCGATACCATATTGCCCTCGGCGTCAGCGGTAGTCAAATACACTGTATCACCGTCTTTTAGCACCGACTGGCTGGCATCGAACTTCACCGAGGCCTTCTCAGCGTTGATCAGTGCCCGGCGCCCGGCGGCATATTGATCCGATAGCAGCGTCTTCAAAGGGATACTGGCGAAATCAGGATCTGCATAATAACGAGCCCGGTCTTCAAACGCCAGTTTCTTGGCCTCGATCAGCAAATGCAGGTATTCAGCGCTGTTATGTCCTAGTTTTTTCAGGTCGTAAGCTTTCAGGATATTCAGCATTTGCAGCACGGCAATGCCCTGGCTGTTAGGTGGCAGTTCGTACACATCATACCCCCGGTAGTTGACCGAGACCGGATCAATCCATGTGCTCTTTGTTGCGAGAAGGTCCTCCTTGCGCAGAAACATTCCGGTTTTGCGGGCATAGGCATCGATCCGGTCGGCGATTTCCCCTTTGTAAAACACGTCCCTGCCGTGCCGGGCAATCTTTTCATAAGTAGCGGCCAGATCGGGATTTTTGAACACCTGCCCGTGCCTGGGCGCGGCGCCCGCGATCAGGAAGGTTTTGCCAAAATTATCAAATTCGGTAATATCCTTCTGTTCTTTGAGCCGCTTGTAGGCCGCATCCCACGAATAGGCAATCACCTCAGGTACAGGCGTCCCGTGCCTTGCGAATGTAATCGCAGGGGCCAGGATATCGGCCATTTTCAGTTTGCCGAATCGCTGGTGCAATGCAAACCAGCCATCGACGGTCCCAGGCACCGAAATTGACAATGGCCCGTAAAGCGGCATTTGCGGTCTATCGCCCAGCGTAGCCCGGAGCTTTTCATAGGTAAGCGATTTGGGTGATCTCCCGCTTGCATTCAACCCGTAGAGTTTTTTGTCCTTAGCCGACCACACGATGGCAAAAAGATCGCCGCCGATACCGCAATTGTTCGGCTCGATCACGCCCAGTTCCGCGTTGGCCGCAATGGCAGCATCCAGGGCGGAACCTCCTTTTTTTAATATGTCAAGACCGGCCTGTGTAGCCAGCGGGTGGCTTGTGGCAACCATGCCGTTCATGCCCAAAACGGGGCTTCTCGACTCGAAATTAGCACCGGTGATACGGTCGCCACGGCCTGTCTGGGCGGAAGCGCTTGTGATGAAGATGACCGGAAACGCCAGCAGCGCCCCGATCATCCGGAAATTTATTCTGGTCATTAAAAATGCAGCTGGGCGATTTTTATATCGATTCTTTGAAGTAATTGTTGGCTCTTGGGCTCCTCGTTCCCGCTCATGCGTGCGCGGGAGTACTCAGGATACTTTGCCGAGTTTCATCGTCTCCGGGTCCCAATTGACGACCGTATTCTCGAAATAGCTTTTGTTGGAAAGCAATGCAGGGCCTGCCGCACGGAAACCGAACACTGCGTCTTCGAGCACCTTTTTGTTGTTGCGCATCGCATCGAAGAAGATCGAGAAATGGTCCAGACGATCGTCATAACCCTGAGGCGCCTTGTATTCCTGCATATCCGGCTCTGACATTTCAGGACGCTCCGGGTATTTCGCATTGTATTCTGTCAGGAATTTGTCCTGCAACGCCTTAGGGAAAGTGTCGATCGTATAACCTGGC
>CAMLNK010000198.1 GCA_946481035.1 uncultured Dyadobacter sp.
GTTTCGTGCCGATGGTCATTGGTATGGCCAAAGAAAAGGGCGAATCGGCCTATATTGGCGACGGCAGCAACCCATGGCCGGCAGTGCACCGGTTCGACGCCGCTGTGCTCTACCGCCTGATCGTCGAGAAACGCCCCGCATTAAAAGTACTGCACGCTGCGGCAGAAGAAGGCGTTCCGTTCCGGGAAATCGCCCGTGCGATCGGAACGGGGCTCGGCCTGCCGGTGGTAAGCAAAACCGGCGATGCGGCGACCACCCATTTCACATGGTTCGAACATTTTGCGGCCATCGGCTGTGTGGCTTCGAGCGCAAAAACCCGTGAAGCACTCGGTTGGGAACCAGGCGCTGCCGACCTGCTCACAGACATCGCCACGGCAGGTTATCTCACCGCTTCCTGACGTTACACGATAATTTCATATGGCAACAACCGGCAACTTGTATTGTAACAGGCTGAATCTATAACGAAATAGATTTTCACTATTGATTTATAGAATTAATCGATTTTGACAATAGGTTTCGGTATTATACCTTTATCCCGCTGCACAAATGCCAGATGCAGGCAATATGGTTTAACACATGAACTTATCGTAATGGAAAACGGATCAAACGACATTAGCAAATGTCCTTTTCACAATGGGACTCTGAATCACAATGTAGGCGGCGGCGGTACAAGAAACCGCGATTGGTGGCCAAACCAGTTGAAATTGAGCATCCTGCGCCAGCATTCGTCCCTGTCCAATCCGATGGGAGAACAATTCGACTACGCGGAAGCGTTCAAAAGCCTCGATCTGGAAGCAGTCAAAACAGACCTTCATGCGCTCATGACCGACTCACAGGATTGGTGGCCTGCCGATTTCGGTCATTACGGGCCATTATTCATCCGCATGGCATGGCATAGCGCGGGTACCTACCGCGTGTTCGATGGCCGTGGCGGCGGCGGCTCGGGGCAGCAGCGCTTTGCTCCCCTTAACAGCTGGCCGGATAACGTCAGCCTCGACAAGGCACGCCGTTTGCTTTGGCCTATCAAACAAAAATACGGGAACAAGATTTCGTGGGCCGATTTGCTGATCCTGGCCGGAAACATCGCACTCGAATCGATGGGCTTCAAAACTTTCGGTTTCGCAGGCGGGCGTGCGGATGTGTGGGAGGCTGACGAGGACGTATACTGGGGTTCGGAAACGACCTGGCTCGGAAACGACCGCCGTTACGCACACGGCAAACCAGGCCTGGCCGAGCACGGCGTAGTACCTACCGACGAGAATGCTACCGGCAATATCCATTCCCGCAACCTCGAAGAACCACTCGGTGCGGCACATATGGGTTTGATTTATGTGAACCCCGAAGGCCCGGATGGTAACCCCGACCCGGTTGCCGCTGCCCGCGACATCCGCGATACGTTCGGACGCATGGCCATGAATGATGAAGAAACCGTTGCATTGATCGCCGGTGGCCATAGTTTCGGAAAAACCCACGGTGCAGCCCCTTCCGAACACGTTGGCGCGGAGCCCGAGGGTGCCGATCTGGAACACCAGGGACTGGGCTGGAACAACAGTTTCGGTTCGGGGAAAGGCGCGGACACCATCACGAGCGGGCTGGAAGTAATCTGGACCACCACTCCTACCCAATGGAGCAACAACTTCTTCGAGAACCTGTTCGCATTCGAATGGGAGCTTACCAAAAGCCCCGGCGGTGCGCATCAATGGGTAGCCAAAGACGCAGGTGAGATCATCCCCGACGCTTACGACAGCTCGAAAAAGCACCGTCCTACCATGCTCACCACCGACCTTTCGCTGCGCATGGACCCTGCCTATGAGAAAATTTCGAGGCATTTCCTCGAAAACCCGGACGCATTCGCAGACGCATTTGCCCGCGCGTGGTTCAAACTCACACACCGCGACATGGGCCCGCGTGCCCGCTACCTCGGCGCCGATGTACCCGATGAAGTGCTGCTTTGGCAAGATCCGATTCCGGCAGTGGACCACGAACTGGTCAATGAAAACGATATCGCCGGCTTGAAAGCCAACATTCTGGCATCCGGCTTGACTGTTTCTGAGCTCGTTTCCACGGCCTGGGCTTCGGCTTCCACATTCCGCGGTTCCGACAAGCGCGGCGGCGCCAACGGTGCCCGCATTGCCCTTGCACCGCAAAAAGACTGGAAGGTAAACAACCCTGCGCAGCTGCAAAAAGTATTGGGCACGTTGGGAAGTATTCAGCAGGAGTTTAACAGCACGCAGTCGACCGGTAAAAAGATTTCGCTTGCCGACGTGATCGTGCTCGCAGGTGCGGCCGGTGTGGAAAAAGCCGCGCAGGATGCCGGACACGCTGTTATCGTTCCTTTCACGCCGGGTCGGGCAGATGCCACCCAGGATCAGACCGACGTAGAATCGGTGGGCTACCTGGAACCGCTCGCCGATGGTTTCCGCAGCTACCGCGGCACGAATTCCGGGGTAATGACTGAGGAGCTGCTGATCGACAAAGCGCAGCTGCTGACGCTCAGCGCACCGGAAATGACGGTACTACTCGGAGGTTTGCGGGTGTTGAATATCAATTTTGACGGCTCCAAAAACGGCGTATTCACGCAGCGCCCGGGCGTACTCACGAACGATTTCTTCGTGAACCTGCTGGATATGAATACTGCTTGGAAAGCCATGGGCCCTGACCGGGAAACCTACCTGGGCACCGACCGCGCCAGCGGCCAGCCCAAATGGACCGCTACCCGCGCCGATTTGGTATTCGGCTCGCATGCGGAACTCCGGGCAGTTGCCGAAATATACGGCAGCTCCGACGCCGGTGAGAAGTTTGTCAAAGACTTTGTTGCCGCATGGAACAAAGTAATGAATCTTGACCGGTTCGACCTGGTTTAGTCTTTTAGTTCACCGTGAATACAAGCCGGCCGGGAGCGATCCCGGTCGGTTTTTTAATGTTTGCGGGATAGTGATGCCCTCAGCTTTTCGTAGTCGATCTTAGAGTTGTGGCGCGGATCTCTCGGGATTTTGGATACAAAAACAATATCCGCAAATGCTTCGGGCAGCGATTTCATGATTGTCCTCACCGCATTCTGCTGCGAAGGGTCGCTAAGCTCCACCACGGCCACAAGTTCATTGCCGAAAAGCATAATCGTGCCCATTTCCACGCCATTTATCAATTGCAAACGGTTTTCATAGAGGAACGTAGACAAAAAACCGTTCGGAGTGCGGATCAGCGACGCGCACCTTCCGGTGAGAAAAAGGCTACCATTTTCACCCCAAAAACCGCTGTCGCCCGTGCGGTGCCAGCATTTTGTTCCGACAAAAATCTTGTTGCGCCTCAATGCATCCGGGTTATGCAAGTAGTCGCGCAGCACATGCGTACCCGAAACGATGATCTCGCCGATCGTCCCCGGTGCCACTTCCAGGTTTGCAAGTGCTTCATCATCCGTCACGGAAATGCCAGCATCATTAATGTGAATGATTTTAACCGTCGCGCCCGGCTCTGTTTTTCCCACATTCAATCCTCTGTCCGTTTCTGAAACGATCAGTTCATCTGCCGGGATGATGCTCATCGGTTCGGCCTCGGTGGACCCGTACACGATGCCGATTTCCGCGTGTGGAAATGCGTTGCGGTAGGTTTTCGCCTCCGCGGGAAAAACGGGTGCACCTCCTGTAAGTATTTTTTGTATTGTATTTAAAAACAATGCATTACCCTGTAAATACCGGGATAATTGCTTGACAAAAAACGGCGAAGCGATGATGGAAGTGACTTTGTATTTGCGGATCTGAGCTGCTATTTGTTCCGGTTTCAGGGTATCCGGTTTGCGCGCATTAAAATCAGCGATAACGGATGTTACGCCTGCGCCCAGGTTAATTAGTAACACAATGGGCAGAACCGGCATGCAAACGTCGTCCGGAGCCGGGTTAATAAGGGGAATTAATGCCTGAAATTGTTCGAAAAGCAAGCCGTGCGTCCTGATAGCGGCTTTTGGCGTGCCGGTACTGCCGGTGGTGAAAGTAATGAGCGCGGTATCGTCGTGGTGGGTTACAGGGAAAGACGGGACCTCCCGGCCCGAGTCATATTTCAACCCCAAATGCAGCGGGATCGATCGCAAGCCAGGCAAAAGCCGTGCGAGTACCCGCCCTTTGAATGTCCCGATAAAAGCGGCGCATTGTGCCAGCCGGCAGCATTCCCCAAGCCGTTTGACGCTCACCCATTCATCCAGGAACACCGCCACGGCCCCTATCCTGAAAAGTGCCAGCACGGTGCGATACAAATCTTCGCTCATCGGCACGAACACCAGCACGCGGTCGCCCTTGCGGATACCTTTGTGCAGAAAATACGCCGCGGTTTGGCTGACGGCATTTTCCAGATCGCTGAACGGGATGGCTTTTTCACGGTAAATAATGGCCGGTTTGTCTGGGTTTTCGCGCGCAGCATTGTAAAAAAGGTCGACGACGTTGAACGGCTCAGGCAATGTGTTTTCCATACAAAACGTAGTTCCTGTAATGGGTTCCTGAGAAATTGGCCGATAACTTGATGGAAGTACCCTGCTCGTAAATAAACGAATGAATGGCGCTGGTATAACCCAGCTCCACGGCCTTTCGGTAAATCACGTTGCCTATCACATGCCCCAGGCCTCTCCATTGCGGATCGGGGTGCCGAGCCAGGGTTTTGACGATCAGGCACTTGCTTTTTGTATTATAAAAATCATGAATGCAGAAGAAATAACCAACCAGGTTACCCGCTGCATCTTCTGCCAGGAGCGTCAGGTCGGGATTGATATAGGCCTTCGTTTGCAGATACTTTTTCATAAAAGAATCCCGGCTGATAGGCGTATAAAGAAAATTGGTTTTGAAAGCCAGCAGGTTAAAATCATAAACCCGACTGATTTCCGCTTCAAAGTTGGCCGGATCGATCGGCCGGATCGTTACGCCGCTGGCCTGTAACTCCCGCTCGCGAGCGAGGATTTCAGGGTTATCCAGCTCCAAGCCGTGGTCGATGTTGCTGTAATAATGCGCAATAGGCTCGAAACCAGCCGCTTTGAATTGCGCATTGTAATACAAATGATGGTGGGCTTCCGTAAAAAACAGCGGATGCTCATGATCGGTCAGGAACCGGTAGCTCTCCCAGGTGCTGCCATTCATGGGGCCGATCAGGTACCGGCCGCCCCAGCTTTTCACCGTGGCAGCAATATACGCCAAAAGCGCCTCTGCATATTCGTCGGCATCGGCGCATTCATAATTGCCGATCGAAAAGGCGTGATGCCCGGCATATTGCAGGAGCGGGTTATCGTAAATGCTTGCCCTTCCAACGATATGCTCGCCGTCCTTCAACAAAAAGCAGGCCCTGAGAAAATCAGTCGGGATAGATTCCGGCGTTCTGAACCGGATGCTGTCAGGCGCGTAAATAAGCTTGGGGACCTCTTTAAACGAGTCAAAATCGACGTGTCCGGGGCCAGTTTCGGTAATCGTGATCATAATATCGTCAACAGGGTTAAAACAACACTTGCCGGGATTGTGAGGTTATCCATTCCTTTGACGCCCAGCGCTTCGGCAATGGTGCCTGTCGCCGGCACCCACAGGATCAGCAGCATCCGGGACGTCACAACATTGAATGCAAAAATCGTCACGGCCGTCACCAGCAATGCACTCATTAAAAACGCCAGCGAACCCGCGACAGATTTACCGCACCTCAAAATCCGGTACTTCCCGAACGGAAACCGCTTCCCCACCAGCGCCGCCACCGGGTCGCAAATCGCCAGGATCAGGACCGGTAAGTAAAAGACGATCAGCCCTTTGCCTGCCATTTGAAATACCAGAAAAAGCAGGTAAACGATGATCGGGAACAATATGCTGCCGTACGAAAAACGGTCGATCGCATTGATCGAGGGAAGCCAGCCGAATTGCAAACTGGCCAGCAGAATCACCAGGAAGCTCGCACAAAGGAACAACACCGGCCAATGGCTGCTAAGCACGACAGGAAAAAGCAATGTCAGCAAACCGGTGCCGATATGCACGATCTTACGCGTCCATTCCGCCCTTACTTTCGCCACATGGTACAGCAATTCGGCCAGCGCGAAAAGCGCCAGGAAGCAGCAGGCAAGAATTAGCGCAGGGATGATTTCTTTCATAGCTAATCAAATATGACACATTACCGGACCTTATCGACCATAAATCCTTTGTAAAAAAAGCCCTTATCGATGGCCGTCAGCCGTTCGGATTCCTCTTGCATATATTCCGCGCTTTCGGGCATTATTTGTGAAATCCGGCGGGGTACCATCAGGTTCCAGTAGCCAAGCCTGCCGCCTTTTTCCGTGCCTGCCACGAGCGTCCGGGCCGTTTCCCGGAACAGACCGGCATCCATATATTCAAAAATATCGGAGAGGTTCATACAATGAAATTTGCCGTATTGGGCGATCGCATCCTGGGCAAAACCCTCGGCCAAATGCAGGCGGTCGAGGTTCGCGCGGACCAGCGGATAGTTTTCCTTTTGAAGATAATGCGGCAAGAGGCCGTCGAAGCTGCCGGTGAGCGTGTATCTCAGGATATAGTTGTCCTGTGCAGCCACCGAAGCCAGCTGAGTGGCAGCTTTGTCAAAAATGAACTTTGAAACCGAACCCTGCACCTGCTTCTGAAACTCGGGATCGCGGCCGTATTTCCCCATCACATATTTGCTGAAAAAGATCCGGAACAGCAGCCGCCAGCGCCAGGTATTCCATTTGTTCTGGTAAAAGTGTGCTTGTTCCGCCGCCGTCCTGCTTTCAAAAAGCGCATGTACTACGCGCCTCGAATGGATCCAGGGCAATATTCGCCCGCTGAAAAGCTGGAAATACCGCTCAAATTTACCCTGATGAATGACGCCGTTCATTATCAACCCAAGGTTTGATTCCCAATATGCCCGTGCGGCGCCGCTCAGCTGGCTTTTCAAAGCCTGGAAACATTGCTCGCGATTGTCGGAATGCGTAAATCCCAGGAATGCCAGCGCCTCCTCCCATTCCAGGTTCTGCATGCATACCTTCTTCAATTCGATCAGAAAAAGCTGCGTAGGATTAATATCCACCGCCGCGACCAGTTCGGGATCGGTGACGAGGAAGGA
>CAMLNK010000199.1 GCA_946481035.1 uncultured Dyadobacter sp.
GCGTCAGCTTTTACGTACAATGGCGCTTGAAGAGCAAGTTTGAAGAATATTCACAAGTGGGGCTGAGCAACGGCATGAGCGGTAAGGAAATCGCGGAAACGATGCTCCGGGAAAGCGGCATTTACGACGTAAGAGTGGTGTCCGTAGAAGGCCGTTTGACGGACCACTACAATCCGCAGGATAAGACAGTCAACCTCAGTCCCGATGTATATTACGGACGTAGCGTAGCGGCTGCGGCTGTGGCTTCCCACGAATGCGGCCACGCGGTGCAACACGCCACCGCTTACAGCTGGCTGCAATTCCGCTCGCAAATGGTACCGTTCCTGAGCGTAGCGTCGCAGTATATGCAATGGATCATTTTCATTGGTGTGTTGCTGATCAATACGTCCATTATTCCATTGACTATCGGTGTGGCATTGTTCGCAGTAACCACATTATTCAGCTTTATCACATTGCCCGTTGAGTACGACGCCAGCAACCGTGCATTAGCCTGGATTCAGAAAAATCGTATCGTGAACGAGCGCGAGTACATTATGTCTGCCGATGCATTGAAATGGGCAGCCCGTACTTACCTCGTAGCGGCGATCGGTTCATTGGCTACGTTGCTTTATTACGTGAGCCTGCTGATGGGGCGTCGGGATTAATTTCTGCGAAATACAAAAAAAGGCGGTCAGCCGAGCAAAGTCTCAGGCTGACCGTTTTTTTTATTCATTCACTCATTCACTCATTCGGTCATTCAATCATTCATTTCTTCCGCTGATTCCAATACACCACCAGATTATGCGTCGCGCGACCTGCGGCGATAATGTCCAAATCTCCATCGCCATCCAGATCCGCCGGCAGTAAGTCCTCGCATGCGATTTTGATCTTTTCATCCAGCGTGTATTCCGTCCATTTCTTACCCTCTGCGTCGTTTCCTACGTAAATGCGCACGCCGGTTTCGCCGGTCACATTCGGGTTACGCCAGCCCATTACCACCTGGTCGCGGCCTTGACCGAAGAAATCTGCGCAGGCTAATGCGTGGCCTTCCTTAATGCGGTCGGTGAGGACAGTGCGGCCGTCTTTGGTATAAACCACCAATGCGGTTCCGTGCATGGGTTCGATAGTCGCTGTAAACAATTGCTTTTTACCCAAACTTCCGGTCCTGATCTCCCCTACCCCGCGCTCCGGTACCATCCAGTTACCCGAAGGCGCCCAGCCATCGGCCCCATTCAAAAACACCTGCACACCTTCTTTGCCCGCAACAGACAATCCGGCCATTCTTCCGGGGATTTCCATCGGCTGGAAATTGTGCGTCATGTGCATATTGGTTTCAATCAAATTGTAGGGCCAAATGCCTTTTTTGTTATCAGGAACATCGAACACGATCAGCTTCACACCTGCGCCGTTTCCCCCGGTATTTCCCTCGCCGTGCAGGGGCAGCACCGCCAACTGGAATGGACCATCGGCGGTTTTAACCCAATGCATCCGGTGAATGGTCACCTCGTGATGCAGGCGCACGGGCTCCCAGGGTTTGGTACGATCGTCGGAGGCCACCATGTAGAATACCGCACCCGAAGTTTTCAAATCCTTCGTTTCGGATGGGTTCCAGCCGGCGCCTACCGCCACTTCCACCTTCCCGTCGCCATCGATGTCGCGGGCTGCAATGCAGACGTTATCCTGCTCGGTAAGGTCCTTCGCGATCACGTAACGCGTCCACGCGCCGTCTTTTTTCCCGGGATTTTTATACCAGACAATTTCCTTTTTGTCGGCCAGAAGAATATCCAGCTTACCATCGCCGTCCACGTCGCCGGAAGCCACGCCGTAGCCGATACTGACCTTATCGTCGATCGTCTCGCCATTGAAAGTGGCAGTTTGTGCAAATGCGCTGCGGGCTATTAAAAATGCTATCGGGAACAATAGTCGTTTATTCATATTCCTGAAAACCGGCGGTTGCCGATGGATAAATGTTTTGACCTATTTTTTAACAATATACTTCAAAATGCACTCTACGGACATCGAAAAAACAGTTTTTTGTGTCGCTTTGACCTGCATTACCTACTTTTGTGAATTATTGTAAAACCAAATATCCTTCATGAAAACAGTCCCTTTACATCAGCTCCACATCCGTTTAGGTGCAAAAATGGTCCCGTTTGCAGGTTTTGAAATGCCTGTCCGTTACTCGTCGGACCTGGATGAACATCACACCGTGAGAAATGCCGTGGGTGTCTTTGATGTATCGCATATGGGCGAATTCAGCGTAAAAGGGCCGGGTGCATTGGCGTTGATCCAAAAAGTATCCTCCAATGATGCTACCGCATTGTATGACGGAAAAGTGCAATACAGCTACCTGCCCAACGCTACCGGAGGCGTGGTGGACGACTTCCTCGTTTACCGAATTGCCGAAGATGACTATTTCCTGGTAGTGAATGCGTCAAACATTGAAAAGGACTGGACCTGGATCCAGAGCCACAATACCGAAGGCGTAGCGATGGAAAACCTGTCGGATTCGCTTTGCCTGCTGGCAGTGCAGGGACCGAAAGCTACCGCCGCATTGCAGAAACTGACCGAGGTCGACCTTGCTTCGATGGAGTATTATACCTTCAAAATCGGGGAAATGGCGGGTATTAAGGACATTATCATTTCCGCAACCGGCTACACCGGAGCGGGAGGCTTTGAAATATATGTAAAGAATGCAGATGCCGAAAAGATGTGGGAAGCCATTTTCGAAGCGGGTGCTGAGTTTGGTATCAAGCCGGTAGGACTGGGCGCTCGGGATACGCTACGACTCGAAAAAGCATTCTGTCTCTATGGTAACGATATCGATGACGAAACCTCGCCATTGGAAGCCGGCTTGGGCTGGGTGACCAAATTCACGAAGGATTTCATCAATTCGGACGCATTGAAAACGCAGAAAGAGGCAGGACTGAAACGGAAACTGGTCGGCTTCGAAATGATCGATCGGGGCATTCCGCGCGGGCATTATGAGCTTTGCGATGCGGAAGGCAACAAACTCGGCGAAGTTACTTCGGGTACGCAGTCGCCTACGTTGCAAAAAGGCATCGGATTGGGCTATGTTCCCACCGAATTCAGTAAAGCGGGCACCGAGATTTTCGTAAAAGTACGTGACAGGCTATTGAAAGCGCAGGTTGTGAAAACGCCTTTTGTTAAAAACTAATCCCTCCTATTCAGTCCGATTGCATTTTTATGAAACAACTTGACGTTTGTCTTACCCCGGATTTACTTCATCTACACAAACTCGATAATTCAATAGTAGTTGTGGCTGATATTTTCAGGGCCACATCCTGCATGGTGACGGGGCTGGCTTATGGCGTAAAAAGCATTACCCCGGTGGCCAGTGTGGAAGAATGTAAGTTTTTGCAAGACAAAGGATATATAGCCGCAGCCGAGCGCGATGCCCGGAAAGTAGAAGGTTTCGATCTCGATAATTCGCCGTTCAGCTACATGCACGAAAGCCTCATCGGTGCGCAGATAGCGATGACGACCACCAACGGAACGCTGTCCATTTCAAAAGCTAAATCATCGGCGGTGAAAGTGATGATCGGCTCGTTCCTCAACCTGGGCGCATTGGCCAATCACCTGAAAACCGAACCTTACGACGTGGTGGTACTCTGCGCTGGCTGGAAAGGCCGCCCCAACCTCGAAGATACCCTGTTTGCAGGTGCATTGGCCGAGGCATTGAAGGATCAATTTATGCTGCTGGAAGACGGAACCCTGATGGCGCAGCGTTTATACCTGCAAAGCCGCGACAACCTGCTGGCGAGCGTTTCCAACTCGTCGCACGTGCGGCGCCTGCAACGCCTGGGCATCCAGAAAGACATTTCCTACTGCCTGCAAACCGATCTGTACGACGTAGTTCCCGTCCTCAGAGGTGGCACGCTGGTTTCCATGAATTAATATTTACTCAATCCAAACTGCATGTACAGACTAGTCTTTACAATTTTTTTCGGGTTGCTGCTGCTGACAGGTCAGGCAGAAGCGCAAAGAAGAACCAGCGCACCCAGAAAGACTTTGCTAACGCCTAAAAAGGCAACCACTCCTGCGAAACCGGCGGCCGGGGCGCCGGCCGCCGGAACAGACGGCGCGAAGCAGGTGCCTTCCATTGCCTCTCCGGCCACGGACACCACGGCAGCAGACACGACCATGCCCAGCGCAGTTTCAGCCAGCGGAGACACGCTCACCGAGGCGGCAAATGAGGCTAAGCTTCCCGTGGAAAAGGCCGACAGCATGCATGCTTACAAAATCACGATTGAGGACATTTCATACTTGGCGGTTTGCCCTGGTACCAACATTACCATTCCTTTCAAAACCGAAGGGCCTTTCGACGAGGACAATACCTTTATCGCGCATATTATCGATGCGACCGGCAAATCGGTACCCATTTCACTTCCTGTGAAGAAAAGCCCGGTCAAAGCCGTGATACCTTCTTATAAAGTGGGCGGGGAAGTGTATCGCATTCAGATTATTTCTTCTATTCCTGTGATAAAAAGCCAGGAGGTGCCATTGAGATTATTGCAGGCACCCGCCGCAAAAATCGACCTGATCGATGGGACGCAGACCGTGCGCATTATGCCCGGGCAGGAAGCACACCTGCGCGTGAACCTCACGGGAGCAGCGCCGTGGTCGTTCCGGCTTTCGGACAGCACGACGGTACTGCAGACGCTTTCGAACCCGCATTATATTACTGTAAAACCAACGGACGTAAAAGCCTACCGCGTGACGGGCGTTTCCAATGCCTGCGGAAGCGGTACTACGTCGGGCGAGGCTATTGTGAATGTAAACAACAATCCGGAGCCCAAACTGGAACTGAAAGAGACCGAGAAAATCGCGAAGCTTTGCGCGGGTGTTCCTTTCCAGGTGCCTTTCAATGCGACCGGAAAATATAAGGAAGGGAACAAATTCATTGTGCAGATCGCGGAGCGCAGCGGTGCATTCAAGAATATTTCAACACCTGACTCGTCGGGCTACATTACCACGCAGATTCCCGACAGCTACAAGCCGGGAGAATATCGTTTGCGCGTTACATCCACAGCTCCTTACCTTGTGAGCCAGACTGCCAATATTTCGATTGTATCTCCAACCGTGGCCACGCTTCAAAAGGATTCGTTGAGATTGGGAGAAAACGAATCGGGGCAGCTTACCGTGAAATTCACCGGCGGAGGGCCATGGTTCGTGCTGCTTTCCGACGGGACTTACGAGAACAATATCCAGGAATCGCCGCATAAGATTAAGGTAAAACCATTTTATGACACCAATTATCAGATCAGCTCAGCGGGTGGTCTTTGTGGTGTAGGTAAATTCTCGGGCTCGGCGAAAGTAACTGTAAAAGCTCCTCCCGCAAGCATTACCCTCGATAAGCTGCCGCAGAATATGGTCTGTGCGGGTTCTACCATTGATATTCCTTACAAAACGGAGGGCCGTTATAATCCGAACAACAAATTCACGGTTCAGATGACCGACAAATCGGGCCGCTTTGTAACGTTGCCTACCACTGTAACGCCTACGGCCATGCAGGTTAAAATCGCCGCAGCAGCACCGGGAGACACTACTAAAATCCAGAAGATCCGGATCGTATCATCATCCCCAGCCGTTTCGAGCGCTATCGAAGAACTGGAAGTAATCGCGCCGGACAAGGCCGTTGCGGAAGTCTCCGGGCGCGGCACGGTTTCGGCCGGGCGTTCGACCCGCATTCAATTGAGGTTCAAAAACGGTCTTCCTCCATGGTCATTCACGCTCTCCGACGGCACGGCGATCAATGGGACATTCCTTAACCCGTACCTGATTTCGGTTTCACCAGCCTCTACCACAGAATATACCATCAGCTCACTGAAAAGTGGCTGCGGAACCGGTACCGGGCGCGGCGCGGCCGTCGTGACGGTAGAAAACTAGCATTCAGCCATGCGCAAAGGGAGGATACTGTTTTTCTTAATGGCTGTCGTATTCGGCCCTTCGCGTATTCTCGGCCAGGCTTTGCCGCTGGGCCAGTGGCAAAGCCATTTCAGTTATCTCTCGGCCAAGCAGGTTGTGGAAGCAGGCTCTCGCGTTTACTGCGCCTCTTACAATGGCCTTTTTTCCGTAAACACTGCAAATGGAGACACAAAAGCGCTTTCCAAAGCGGATGGTCTCAGCAATACGGGCATTAGCGCTATCGGCTATTTACCTTCATCAAAGCTTCTGTTGCTGGCTTACCGGAACGGCACAATCGATTTTGTATACCTCAATGAACAATCCGAACCTGATCAGATCGAAACCTGGGACATTCTGAATTCCACTCAGGGATTGCCCGCCGATAAGGCCATTCACCGCATTATTTTCAAGGGAAATTTAGCCTACATCGCTACCGGTTTCGGGGTACTTGTTCTGGACACCCAGCTTCGGCAAGTGGAGGAAACCTATCGTTATATCGGTGCCAATGGTACACAAGTGGCGGTCAGCGATCTGGCGTTTTCAGGAGATTCATTATTTGTGATAACCTCCCAGGGCACGCTCGCTACTTCTATGCGTGATGATGTGAACCGGCAATATTTCGCAAACTGGAAGCTCATAACAAGTCCGGGCAGCATTTCGGGCATTACATTCTTCTCCGGCGCCATTCATGCGGCTGTTTCAGGTAAGGGAATTTTTAAATATGAAAATGGTGTTTGGAAACTCGTCTATTCTTCCACTAGCACCGCCCTTCGAATTCTGGATACGGGAGATTTGCTGACAATTTCGACCGGAAACACTGTTGCCACGCTCGATCCGAACTATACCGCCCAGACTTTTAGCAGCCCGCTCTTTGGAAACGTCCGGTCAGGCATTCGCAATGCCTCGAATATATTATGGATTGCCGATCAGAAAACCGGTTTGATCACCAACCAGTCTTCTGGTTTCAAACAAGTTTCACCGGCGCAGGGCGACACTACCATTTCACCCCGCCCCGATTCGACTGTTACTGACCTGAACGGCTTATCCTGGATGCGCCTGCCCGAAACGATTGGTGGTGGCATTATAGTGAGCAATGCGGATGGTTCCCGAAAAAAAGTACTCTCAACATCCATAGGCACCGGT